>CAYPHP010000611.1:0-3376 GCA_964410045.1 uncultured Acidobacteriota bacterium
CGGACGGCCAGGTCTGGGGCGGCGAAGTGCTGGTGGCAAGTTACAGCGGTTTCCGCCGCGCCGCGCACCTTGCCTATGTACCCATGCCTGGCGGTGTGGCCGCCATCCGCGAACCATGGCGCATGGCCGTCAGCTATCTGGCTCAGCACTTCGGACGCGGCTTCCTGGATTTGCCAATCCCTTTCGTCCGCGGGCTGGAGCGGCGTTCTGTGGAACTGCTTCTGAAGATGAGGGAGCGCAGCGTGAACTCGCCGCTGACCTCGAGTTGCGGGCGGCTGTTTGACGCGGTGGCCGCGCTGGCCGGAGTCCACCAGACCGTGAACTATGAAGCTCAAGCGGCCATCGAGCTGGAGGCTCTGCTCGACGATTGCTCGGACGATGCCGCCTATCCGTTCGATCTGTCGGCGGACGGCGACGTCTGGCGAATGGAAACTGGCCCGCTCTTCGAAGCGCTGGTGCGGGACCTGCGGCAAGGGTGCGCCGCCCCTCGGATCAGCCGACGATTCCACAACGGAATCGTGGAAGCGCTGGCACGTCTGGCCGTGCTCCTGCGCGAGCAGACCACCCTGAATCGCGTCTGCCTGAGCGGTGGCACGTTCCAGAATGCCTTCTTGCTGGAGAAACTGGCCGCTCTTCTGGAGAGCCGCAACTTCAAAGTCTTCACCCACGCCGAAGTCCCGACCGGAGACGGCGGGCTCTGCCTCGGGCAAGCCTTGGTCGCTGCTTCTTCGGGCTAGGCCGTTTCATCTCGCTCAGCGCGCAGACTTGTCGGGACTGTGATCTAAGGAATCTGGTTGATGACCATCGAAGGTACTGCCCGCCACTTCCAGAAATGTGGGTCCTGCCAACGCGCGTGGCTGACCTGGGATGACTTTGTTCTGGATTCGGCCGTGCGCTTGCTGGGATTCCAGCCCGTCTTCACCAACCTGGAATATAACCTGCTCGTCTTCGAACACCGTTGCGGCAGTTCCATCTCCATCCTCACCTCGCGGCTGCGCCATCTCCTGCCTGAACCGGAAGAAGGCGAGCCGTCGACCAGATTGCTGGGCACTGACCAGTGCCGGGGACACTGCCGCTCCCTCGAGGATCTGGAGGCGTGCGATGCACCCTGCAGCAGCGCTCGCGACCGCAAGTTGATCCTGCTTGTGCAGCGCATGAAGAAAGAGGCGCACATCCCTGCGAGCCCTGAGCGGAGAAGCTGAGCCGGTCCCAGCTCCCTCAGCGGGCACCTCTGGTCGGATCGTCCGCAAACCGGAGACTTGATCTACATGAATTCCCTTTGCCCAGAGCTCTCGCCAATCGGTCCAAACGCTAGAGAGCCAGACCCAGAAGACCCGATCCGCAGGTTTGAGTTTGAGCCGGGGTGCGGAACGTTGCAGCACGCCAAGCTGGTGACGCAAGGCCAGGATCTCCAACTGCAAGGCGGCGCGGGGTTGCAAGACGGAAGCTAGGGCGGTGATGAACGCCCGGATGAGACTAGGCATGGGATTGAGGACTTCAGGTTAGTATCAGACAACCCCAATGATCTCAAGAAGAACGAGGTTTGCGAGAGGCACACCTTCCAAACTTGGGCCAGCACGACCCAGAACCAACGGTCGCGGCGGGCTAATCGCGGACGCTGGTTTACGCGCTTGTAGATGGCCAACTGTTGGCGGAGTGCCAGATTCTCCAGAACCACCGCTTCATGGCCGCTCCCGAGCTGTCGGATCAGCCGGAAGAGGCAAAGGAGGATGCGGACATGCCGCTAGATTCTTTCCTCTAACCCATTGCGAAGTCAATGCCGACCGCTCAACCCATTGTGGCGATCTAGTTTTGACGAACCACAGGACCACTGCGCCAGGCACCCTGCATACACTATTAGCGGTAACTCAAGCCAAAGCCGAAGACGTACCTGTCCTTCGCGCTGTTCTTGTAAGCGTATTCGAACGCCTCTGCGTATCCTGGAACGTCGGGCGCATTTCGATCCACGGCCGCCTGATTCGCCGGAACCGTGATCGGGAGCTTCCCGACAGGGTTGAAGCGGCCGCGCACAACATCCAGCAGAGCTTCGGCCTTGATATCGAAGGTGGCCAATACCGCTGCGGCACCCGGTTCGACCTCATTGATGACCCAGGGATTAATCATGTTGATCACCAGCACCGTCGGTTTGGCTGCCTCGATCTGTTTCACTTTCTCGACGTCAATGCCCGTGAGCTTGCTGAGCGCGATGTCGGCATAGTCGTTCTCGGGCCTTTGGTTAACGCTCGGACGGAGCCACACCAGGGCAACATCCGCTTGCTCGAGCGAATCAACCACCTGCACGGACGGATCTTTGGCGAGCAGGGTCTTCAACGCACTGGTCTGCGCCGCGCTATTTCTCGCGCCGCCGTTCGGACCGGGACCACGACCTCTTCCGCCCTCTCGAGGATCGATTCCCCGGCCGCCTGGCGCTGCGCCCACCGCGGCATCTGCCGCGTCCGGCGGCCCGAACGCTCCACGACCCCTGCCGCCTCCCCGTCCTGCCGTCCCGGCGGCCGGTTCAGAGAATGTCTCCACGTATATCTTTGTTGCGCCCTTTATCGGCAGCAGTCGCTTGTCGTTGCGCAACAGAACGATGGACTTGCGGTGGGCCTCATCCGCGCGGGCGGCCGATCGGGGTGAGTTGGCGATTGCTTGCGCCTTCTCGGGATCCGTGTACGGATTCTCGAATAGCCCCAGATGGAACATCTCTTTGAGCAGATACATGACCGGCTCGTTGAGGTCGGCTTCGCTCAGAAGATGCTGATGGACCGCGTCGATGAGCCCTTTCGGATCGTTGTTGTCAGAGAAGAGGCTTACTCCCGCCTTAACTGCTTTCGCGAACCGCTCCGGGATCGTGAGCTTTTCCACGCCGAAAGCATTATTGCCGAGGACTCCGCTGTCCGTGTTGATGTACCCCTTGAATCCCATCTTCCCGCGAAGCAGCTTGCCCAGCAGAGTGGCATTATAGGCCCCAGCGACTTCTTCGAACTGCTTCTCTTCGGACTGCCACCATTCGGCTGGAAACTGCTTGCCGCTTTTCGCGTTCGATGGATTGTTATAGTAGCTCATGATCGAGCTGCTTCCCGCGTCCACCGCAGCCTGGAATGGCGGCAGTTGGTACTTGAAAAAGCTGTCCGGAGTGGGGTAGACAGCCCACTGTCCCCAGGTGTTATGGGGGTCCAGCCCTTTGTCCACGGCGCCATCACCGGGAAAGTGTTTCATCGTCATGGCGACGGACGTGGCGCCGAGAGTCTTGCCCTGAAAGCCAATCACGATCTCCCGGGCGATGTCGGCGCTGAGTTTGGGATCCTCGCCGAATGTGGTTTGGATGCGGTACCATCGCGGCTCGGTGGCCACGTCTACCTGATACCCGTAC
>CAYPHP010000612.1:0-3375 GCA_964410045.1 uncultured Acidobacteriota bacterium
GCGCGTGCCGCTCTTGCGCGGGCTCTCGATGTCGCGACCGTCGGACTGGTCGCCGAGATGACCGGCGGCATGCAGTGGATCCTTGAGACCACCGTGCAATACGCCAAGACCCGCCGCCAGTTTGGCCGTCCCATCGGGCAGTTTCAGGCGGTGCAGGCCCACTGCGCCGACATGTTCCTGACCACCGAGAGTTCCCGCTCCGCGGCTTACTACGCGGCCTGGGCCTTACAGGAGAACATGCCGGACGCGCAGTTGGCGGTTTCCTCCGCCAAGTCGTACGCCAGCGATGGTTATCGCCTGGTGGGCAACCGCGGGATCCAGGTCCACGGCGGCATGGGATTCACCTGGGAAAACGACTTGCACCTCTACTATCGACGGGCGAAGTTGTCCGAAGTGCTCTTCGGCGACGCGATTTTCCATCGCGAGCGCATCGCGCGTCTGTGGATGGACTGAGCGATCAGGCTTTCGATGCGCTGAACGCGGACCGCAACATCGTGCCCGCCGTATACAACACGACCACCACTACCAGCCAGCGAACGTAGGTCAGCGGCAGTTCCTTGACCACATAGGCCGCCAGGAGCACGGCGGGAATCCCGCCCAGCAACAACCCCAGCGCCTGCCGCTGCTCGTAGGCGCCCTTGCGCAGGAACTGGATACTGGCCACCGGCATCAGGAAGGCGCATGCGCCCATCATGATCGGGAACGCGGCCTTGGGATCCATGCCCAGCAGGGCGACCAGGATCATGCACGGACCGTAGAGTCCGATCCCGATGGTCATCAGGGCGCCGAGGGCGAAGTTGCCGATCAGCCCGCCCCATAAGCGCGCGCCTTGAAGGTCGAGCGTGTTTCCACCGGCGGGGAACAGTTCCAAATTGGTCATGGTGAACAGGGTGGCGGCAGCCAAAAGGGCAAAGCCCATCCCGATTTGGACCTTGCGGCGCGGCCACCCAGCGACGATTCCTGCCCCCAGCCATGCGCCCGCGACCGCCGCAACGATCATCAGGATCAGCGTAGTCATGTCCACTTGGATGATGGCGATGAAGATGAAAGCCTGGGTCATCGATGGCAGGCAGTGACCGATGTTCATGGTTCCCGGAATGTGCTCGTCGGGGACCATCCGCCGCAGCTTGAAGACGGAAGTGGTCGGCGCAAAGGAGCCGATGCCCAACGTATCGAAGAAGTTGGTGACGAAGCCCAGGATGAATTCCACGGCATTCGGCAGACCGCTGCCGACGCTCTTCCGCCGTTCGGTGAGGAACCAATAGACGACGTAGACCGACGCAAAGACGGCCAGAGTCAGGAAGAGAGCAGCTTTCACGCTGATCATGTTGCTTGGGATGCTACTACAAGAGAGGGCAGGCCCAACCCTTAGATCTTCCTAATCCCACTCAACGGCCACTGAAATGCTACAGCTTCGCCGGGAGGGTCACATGCATTCTGCAACCGGATCGCTTACAGGAACGCCTCTGGGGCAACTGGAGTTCGGGGAGGGCGCGCCGTCCAGCAAACACGATCCGGCGGGCAAGCATCTGGAACAACTCGACCGGCAGGACTGGCAACTCTGGACGCTGGCCGTGCTGATGATGTTTGTTCTGGGAGTGAGCCTGCTGAGCTTCATGTTTCCGGCAGCGTTCTGGAATGCCGAGCAACTGGCGATCCGCGCTCCACAGCGGGCTTTCGTGGGCTTCTGCGTGCTTCTCTCTCTGGCCCTGCTGTACATGCTGCAGCGGCAGGCGCGGGTCCGCAGTCTGAGACGGCAGCTCTTTGCGGCCCTGGCCTTGGCCGCCGAGAGTGAACAGCGGGCTCTATGGCGGGCCTTCCACTCCCTCCCCGGCATGCGTCAGTTTCGCGATTCTCTGGCCATGGAGTTCCGCCGGGCCAGCGCCACGGAGAAACATCTGGCGGTGATTCTGATTGAGGTGTCGCAGAACGAGGCTGACGCCATGGGCCAGATCGCTGCGACTGTCCGGCAGATGCTCCGGCGCTGTGAAAGCTTGTTCCGCTTGGCGGACACGTCGATCGGCGTGATCCTGCCGGAGTCGACACTGGTGGAGGCGAATGCGCTGGCCTCACAAGCCGAACAAAACGTCCGACTCAGCCGTCCAGACCTGACGCTCAACGCCAGAGTCACGGCCTTCCCGGACGAGGCGCAGTCCTACTACGATCTCGAAGAGAGGTTGCGGACCAGGACCCTCTAGAGGGACAGGCTGGACAGCCTGTCCTACTAGGCCACGCGTTGGAACTTGGCGTCGCCCCAGGCCAGCATCGGGAAGAAGATGAACCCGAGAAATGCCAGGCCGATCCCAAAGCCTGTACCCTTCCCGAAGTTCTTGGCCAGCGCGATGAACACGATGATGATGATCACGAAGTTGACGAACGGGATCAGCATCAGCAGGACCCACCTCCCGGGCTTTCCGGCCATCCGGCAAAGCACCACCAGGTTATAGATCGGTACGAGACAAGCCCAACCGGGCTCGCCGGCCTTGGTGAAGGTGATCCACATGGAGGCGAGAATCACCAGAAAGATCGCGCACCAGACCACCAGGAATCCCAGCCCCATGATGCCGCCGGCGACTCCAACGCCTTCCCCTTCTTGCATCAGCATCCAGACGAAACTAGCCATCTTTGTCCTCCCCGTTGTCCTAAGCCTGGGTCTTCCCAGGAGCTAGCGCATTCTAGGACCGTCCCGTACCAGAACACAAGGGAATTAGGCGGTAGAATAGCGGAAACAGATGATCGCTCGACGGCTCCTGATCTGGGCGGCTGCCTTCCTCCTTCCATGCTGTGCGTGCGCACAGACCACGGGGATCATTCGCACGGTCGCGGGAAGCGGCGTGCTGGGCTTTTCCGGCGACGGCGGTCCGGCGTTGAATGCCGCGTTCAACATTCCGGTGGATGTGGCCGTGGATGCGTCCGGCGCCCTCTATGTCGTCGACTGGCGGAACCATCGGATCAGGAGAGTGGATCCCAACGGGATCATTACCACCGTTGCGGGTACGGGTGTGGCTGGTTTCTCGGGCGACGGCGGACCGGCGACCGCAGCCCAACTCAATGAACCGCTCGGCGTGGCCGTGGATTCCGCCGGCAACCTCTACATCGCCGACACCCTCAACTCGCGGATCCGCAAGGTGAATCCGGCCGGGATCATCAGCACCGTGGCCGGAAACGGGACCTTCGCTTTTGCCGGCGACGGCGGTCCGGCGGTGAACGCCTCGCTGTGGGCCTGCGTGCGCGTGGCCGTGGACCTCCGCGGCAACATTTTCATCGCCGACCAGAACAACCATCGCATCCGCAAGGTGGATGTAGCTACCGGGATCATCACCACGGTTGCCGGCAGCGGTCCTGTCGGCCCTACGTCCGGGACCTTCGCTGGCG
>CAYPHP010000613.1:0-3371 GCA_964410045.1 uncultured Acidobacteriota bacterium
CCGACTGGTTCCACAACTCCGCCCCGCTCAGGGTGAAGCTCAAGCTGCGCATTACCTTGTGCGGCTGGACGTCGTAACCGAGCAGGTAGCGCGGGCAGAATTCCGTGCAGAAGCTGCACTGATCGCACGCCGACTTGCCGATGCGGTGCATCGCCTCGAGCGGACGCTCCTTGCGCATCACCAGGTAGTGATCACGCGGCAGAACTATGATCGCGCCGGTGGTCTTGGTGACCACTTCGTCCAGGTCAAAGGTCAGCGTGCCCATCATCAGCCCGCTGATGAAGATCGCGAAATCAGAGGTAGTGACGCCGCCGGCCAGCGGCAGCAGGTCGCGGAACGCCGTCCCGATTGGTGCGCGTACCGTCACTGCACGCTTAACCGCGCCGCAGATGGTCAGGAATTTTTCGGTCACCGGCTGACCTTGCGCAGCGCACTCCACGTTGTAGAGCGTCTCGACGTTATTCACCACGCAGCCGACCGCCAACGGGATCCCGCCCGCAGGGATCAGCCGCCCGGTAGCCAGGTAGACCAGTTCGTATTCGTCGCCCGAAGGGTAGAAGTCGCCGAGGACCACGGGTTCGATGCTGGCGTCGAGATGCTTACTGACGGCGTCGATGGCGTGCTGGTTCTTGGCCTTGATGCCGAACTTGCCGCCCTGCGCTCCGGTCGCTTCCATCATGTGCTTCATCCCGGCGACGATCTCGGCGGGGTGATGCTGCATCAACTCGGCGTCCTTGTGGATCAGCGGCTCACACTCCGCGCCGTTGGCAAGCACGTATTCGACGCGCGACGCGGCTTTCACTTCCGACGGGAAGCCTGCGCCGCCCGCGCCCACCACGCCCATCCGTCGCAACCGCTCGCTGAGGGAGTCCGTCATCGGGTAAACAGATTCTATAGCGGCACGGAGCAAGTTCGAAGGTATGTTATTGGGACTATGCCAACTTCCAAATCCCTCTATGACGTTCATCCCGGCGTAGCCATGGTCCAGAACTGGATTGCCACACTAAAAGACAAGACCGGACGCTCGCTGGACGAATGGGCCACGCTGGCCAAGAAGAAGGGGCCGAAGGACCACAAGGCCTTGCGCGAATGGCTGAAGAAGGAACACAAACTGGGTACGAACTCCGCGTGGTGGATCGCCGACGAGGTCCGGGGAAAGCACCAGGAAGCCGACGACGTCACCTATCTGGCGCAGGCCGAGAAGTATGTGAAGACGATGTACAGCGGCGGCAAGGCCCAGCTTCGCCCCCTGCACGACGCGCTCTACAAGCTGGCCAAGAGCATCGGCAAGGACGTCCGCTGCTGCCCCTGCCAGACCATCGTTCCGTTCTACCGCAACCACGTGTTTGCCCAGATCAAGCCGACCACACGGACGCGGATCGATTTCGGGCTGGCGCTGGGCGCCACCAAGACTCCTCCGCGGCTCATCGACACCGGCGGATTCGCGAAGAAAGACCGGATCACCCATCGCTTCGAGATCACGACGCTTAAGGACATCGACGGCGAGGTCAGGCGCTGGCTGCAGAGAGCCTACGACATGGACGCCTAGGGGGGTGCTGAAAAACGCCGGAGACAGGCTGGACGGCCTGTCCTACGTGGATCGTATGTTGTTGAGCGCTCTTGTAGGACAGGCTGTCCAGCCTGTCCACGCTTTGGCAGGGTTTGCCTTTTTCAGCAGCTAGAGGGCTGAACTTCCGAGATGAGCCGCGACCGTCAGGGAGTGTCCCATGGGCCTGTAGGCCCGCCCATCAGAATGAAAGTCGCCGGTCCGCTGACGAGCCGCGAGGGTGACCGAGCGGGTGCTTCCCTGGAGTACCCGCTCGCTGACGCGCGCGGCTCGCATTCGATTGCCGATTCTGTTATGTCGTTGCGAACAGGCACTATACCCGTCGACTTTCGACAGAGCGGTGCTTCCCTGGAATATCCACTCGACCAGACTGATTTCTGTGGTCCGACAACCGCTCCTTGACAGTCGCGGCTCTTTGGCCGCTTAGGAGCCCTGACCCGCCTGACGCGCGTGGACCGTATCGGGCTGTTCCGGGCGGATCTCGAAGAGTTCGCCCAGCAGGTTCGCGGCCCAGCGATAGACATTGTGATCCTTCACTCTCCGGCGCATCGCCTGCATCCGGGCCTTGCGTTCGTCGGGGTCCATCTCCAAGGCGAAGCGGATGGCTTCAGCCACCTGTTCGGAGTCGTACGGATTGACGATGAGTGCGTCGCGCAGCTCGCGGGACGCCCCGGTAAACCGGCTCAGGATCAGGACCCCTTGGTCGTCGTCGCGCACGGCTACAAATTCCTTGGCCACCAGGTTCATTCCGTCGTGCAGCGCAGTGACCATGCATAGGTTCGCCGCCCGGTAGTAAGGCTCGATTTCCTTGTGACTGTGCTGGCGGTTCAGGAGCACGATGGGCGTCCACCGTCCGCTCTCAAACCGGCGGTTGATGCGCGCGGCCTCGGCTTCCACCTCGGCAAACAGATCGTGGTAGCTGCGGATGTTCATGCGGCTGGGCGCCCCGATCTGAACAAAGGTGAACTGCCCCTGGTAGGCGGGGTGCCTTTCCAGGAAGCGCTCGATCCCTTGGAAACGCTCAACGATCCCCTTGGTGTAATCGATGCGGTCGACGCCGACGCCCAGGTACCGGCCTTCGCGGCCCAGGGCTTTCAGCAATTGACTGGGCTGCGGTGCAGGCTCGGCCGGCTTTTCCGGGGCCGCCGGAGCGGCCACGCTGATGGGAAATGGCTTCACCAAAGTGAAGTGACCTTTGCGGTTCACCGCCGAGCGTTCCCATTCAATGCGCGATTCCAGGGTGGCATCCACGGTCTCCAGAAAGTTCAGGCAGTGCGCCTGAATATGGAAGCCGATGAGGTCCGCGCCCAGCAATCCGTCCAGCAGTTCGCGTTGCTGCGGGCAGATCCCGAACGCTTCCGCATTGGGCCAAGGAATATGCCAGAAGATCGCCACGCGCGCGTCGGGACGCCGTTCCTTGATCAGCCGGGGCAGCAAGGCGAAATGATAGTCCTGCACCAGGAGCACGGGGTCCTTGGCGCCGGCCATCTCCTCCAGGACGGCGTTGGCGAATCGCCGGTTGGCCTGCTGATAGTGCTCCCAATCCGGAGTCCGGAAGATGGGACGGGTATGGGCAAGGTGACAGAGCGGCCAGAGGCCTTCGTTGGCGAAGCCGCAATAGTAGCCTTGCTCCTCCTCCTGGGTCAGCCACACGCGGCGCAAGGTGTAGTGTGGCTCCTCGGGCGGAACGCGCAGGCGGTCGGCACGGTCCACGGTCGCGCGGTCGGCGTCGCCCGCGCCGTGGGCCACCCAGGTTCCGTCGCAGGCCCGCAGGATCGGTTCGAGCGCGGTCACCAGTCCGCTC
>CAYPHP010000614.1:0-1526 GCA_964410045.1 uncultured Acidobacteriota bacterium
ACCCGGCGCAGCCCACTGAGCTTCCGGAACTGGCGCTCAGGCTGCTGCTGACGGTGGACGGGGTCGTGCCCACCGCGATGGGAGAGACGCTGATGTTCACGCCGGTCAACGCCAGGGTGTAAGCGCCGGTCTCCCCGCTGCCGTAAGTAGTGGCCTCGATCTTGTAGGTGCCCGGCGCGAAGGTTCGGCTGATCAAGGAATTGCTGCCTCCGCCGCCGTCGTCGTCGGTGGCCACTTCCTGATTATTGGAATCCAGCACCCGCAGGAACGAATCGAAGGCCGAGGAGGTCAGCAGGATTCGCAGCGTTTGAGATGACGTCACACTGAACTGGTAGACGTCCGCGAAGCAGCCGGAGCACCCCAAGGAACGTCCCGCCGCGGCGGACAGAGTGCCGGTGACGGTCTGGCCTACGGTGATCGGGCGCACCTGAAGGTTGATCCCGGCCAGGGTAAGCGTGTAGGGCCCCGACTCGCCGCTGCCGTAGGAGGTAGCTTCAATCCTGTAGGTTCCGGCCACGAACGTTTTTTGCAGGAAGGAGTTCGTGCCTCCTCCGCCGTCATCGTCCTCGTAGCCGGAGATCGTATTACCCGCGCTATCCAGGATTCGCAAGTAGGTGTCGAAGGCGCTGGACGTCAGGGTGACGGTTAAGGTCTGGGACGAGGTGAGAGTGAACTGATAGAGGTCCGCGAAGCAGCCGCCGCAGCCCACCGAACGGCCCGAAGCCGCCGAAAGGCTGCCGGTCACCGTCTGGCCCACCGAGATGTTCCTGACCGTGGCAGTCAAGCCTTGGAGGCTCAAGGTGTAAGCGCCACTGACGCCGGGTTCGTAGCTGGTGGCTTCGATCCGGTAGGTACCGGCCGTGAAGGATCGCTCGATCAGGGAGTTGGTGGTTCCACTGCCATCATCGTCTTCGACCACTGTCTGCCCGGAGCTGTTCATCACCCGCAGATAAGTGTCGAAGGCGCTGGAACTCATGCTGATCCGCAAGGTCTGCGTAGAGGCGATGGTGAACGTGTACAGGTCCGCGTAACAACCGGCGCAACCCACGGATCGGCCCGACGCCGCCGTCAAGTTGCCATTCACGGTTTGACCGATATTGAGGTTGGTTTGAGCGGATAAGGACAGCGCCCAGCCAAGAACCAGCCCAAGCAGGACCGGGACTACTTTCTGTTTATGCACGACCCGACCCTCCCCACATCACATTAGCCACTCGCCCGGGGGAAAGCAAGTCGGCTTACCCCAACTATAACATCTGCCGGAGGACGTACTGGAGAATTCCCCCGTGCCGCAGATAGGCCAGCTCTTCCGGGGTGTCCACACGGACGCGAACGGTGAAGCTCTTGTCGCCCGCCTTGACCACGAGCGTCTGGCGCGGCTGTAGCGCGGCCAGCCCGGCTATCTCGTAGACTTCATTGCCGGTTAGCCCCAGCGACTCGCGGCTCTCGCCCGGTATGTATTCGAGCGGCAGCACGCCCATACCGACCAGGTTGCTGCGATGGATGCGCTCGTAGCTCTCGGCGATCAC
>CAYPHP010000614.1:1626-3366 GCA_964410045.1 uncultured Acidobacteriota bacterium
GATGTCGGTGACCGGCGCAGGTTGCCGGGGCATGTCGACGAAATACGGCGGATGTTGGATGTAGGTGGACTTGCCGTCCCAGGCGTACAGGTCGCCAGTGGGCGTCTTCACGCCGCGCCAGCGCTCGTCGCCATGGAAGACGTTGCCATACTGGCGCTTGAACGACTCGGTGGTCAGTGCCGCACGCATGGTCCCTTCGACTTCTTGCGGGCTGGGCCAGATTTCGTGCAGGAAGACCGGGCGTCCGTCCTTGCCGGTGCCGAGCGGTTCCTTGACAACGTCCATATCGACGCTGCCGGCCAGCGCGTAAGCCACCACTAGCGGCGGGGAGGCCAGATAGTTGGCTTTCACCAGCGGATTGATTCGCCCTTCAAAGTTGCGGTTGCCGCTCAGCACGGCGGCGGCGATCAGCCCGTTGTCCTTCACCGCCGCGCCGATGGCGTCGGGCAGCGGACCGCTGTTGCCGATACACGTGGTACAGCCGTAGGCCACCAGGTTGAAGCCCAGCTTGTCGAGATACTGGCTCAGCCCGGCGGCATTCAAGTAGTCGGTCACCACCTTGGAGCCGGGTGCCAGCGAGGTCTTCACCCAGGGCTTCGACTTCAGCCCGCGCTCGACCGCTTTCTTGGCCAGCAATCCTGCGCCGATCATCAAGGCGGGATTCGAAGTGTTGGTGCAGGAAGTGATCGCCGCGATGACCACGGCGCCGTGTCCGATCTCGTAGGACGTTCCGTTCGCCCCGATCCGGACGTGCTTCTCGGGCGGGTTGGCGAAACCGGTGGCCATCGCCTTGCGGAATGACTCCCGAGCCTCTTTCAGCGCGACGCGATCATGCGGCCGTTTCGGACCCGCGATGGTCGGCACCACGTCGGCGAGGTTCAGTTCCAGCGTATCGGAAAACTCCGGATCGGGCGTCGCGTCGGTGCGGAACAAGCCTTGTTCCTTACAGTACGCTTCCACCAGCTTCACTTGATCGGCGTCGCGGCCGGAGAAGCGCAGGTAGGCAAGGGTCTCGTCGTCCACCGGGAAGAACCCGATGGTCGCGCCGTACTCCGGTGCCATGTTGCCGATGGTGGCGCGATCCGGCAGGCTCAGGCTGCTCAGTCCCGCTCCGTAGAACTCGACGAACTTCCCGACCACGCCCTTCTTGCGCAGCATCTCCGTGACCGTCAGCACCAGGTCGGTGGCGGTGGCGCCTTCCGGCAGACGTCCGTAGAGCTTGAAGCCCACCACTTCCGGAATCAGCATGGAGATGGGCTGGCCGAGCATGGCGGCCTCTGCCTCAATGCCGCCCACGCCCCATCCGACTACGCCGAGTCCGCAGATCATCGTGGTGTGGGAATCGGTGCCCACGCAGGTATCGGGATAAGCCACCGTCGCGCCGTCGCGGTCCGCGGTGAACACCACGCGGGCCAGGTATTCCAGATTCACCTGGTGGACGATGCCGGTATCCGGAGGGACCACTTTGAAGTTCTGGAACGCGCTCTGACCCCAGCGCAGGAAGCTGTAACGCTCGATGTTGCGTTGGAACTCCTGCTCAGCGTTAAAGGCGAAGGCGTTGGCCGTGCCGAACTGGTCGACTTGCACGGAGTGGTCGATCACCAACTCGGTGGGCAGCAGCGGATTGATCTTCTTGGGATCGCCGCCCATGCGGCGCATGGCCTCGCGCATCGCCGCCAGGTCCACTACCGCGGGCACGCCGGTGAAATCCTGCATCACCACGCGCGCCGGCATGTAGTT
>CAYPHP010000615.1:0-3358 GCA_964410045.1 uncultured Acidobacteriota bacterium
GTGCGCCGCGCCGAGTTTCTGGATCTGCGCGAAAGCCCGCAAGCTCCCGTGCTCGTCAGACACCACGCGCGACCCGCGGGCATGATCCACAACCCATAGTTCCATCAGGTTGGTGAATTGAGTCTCGTCAACTTCGTTGGTCAGCAGCAGCCGATAAGAGCCGTTCTGCTCCTTCAGGTGCTCCAGTTCGGCGTAGTCGTCGCGTTCCAGGCCGCGCGTGATGGCCCCGCCGTAGGGTTCGGCGTCGAAGACGTATTTGGTCCCGTCCCAGGAGTAGACGAAGGGGCAGGACTGCTTGGTGGCCAAGACGATGGCCGCGAAAGTGGCGATTGCTGCCACCGCGATTCCCACAGTCAGCCCGATGGTCCGGCCGGTGGAAACTCCGCGCTGCTCGACCCACAGACGCTGTACATCCTGGATCGCGATGCGATAGGCGGAGGCCCTCACCTTGGCCTCGATGACGCCCTGGTTCAGGACTCCGCCGGGCGCGTCGAATTGGACTTCTTCGCCTTTTTTGTTGGTTATCCCCACGATGTGGGCCTGCTCCGGTTTGACGACGTTGCCGACGTCAATCTTCCGAACCTTTGTGACCGCGCACGCGGAACTGAGGCAGAGAAGAATCGCAGCCAGGGTCACCGCGGTCGCCTGGCGAACGAGAATACGGTTACGCATAGACATGATCGAAACTCCTTTCTGCGCGAGGATGCGCGTCATGCACACGAATGTCCATGCACCGCGCGACACGCGGATGTTGGATGTAGGCCACCGGCCAAGCGCTTGATTCTTGGGTCGATAGAGCCTTGCGTGACGAGGGAGGGTCGATAGAGCCTTGCGTGACGAGGGAGGGAGGTTACTGCGCCTGAGGTGGATTCCCGCGCAGACCCAGATCGTCGGCCACGGCGCGCATCGCTTCGATGCAAAACGCGATGTGCTGTTCCAGGTCCACGCCGAGTTCCGCGGCACCCTTGGTGATGTCCTCGCGGCTCACCGAGCGGGCGAAGGCCTTGTCCTTGAGTTTCTTCTTCACCGAAGGCGCTTCCACTTCAAAGATGCTCTTGCCGGGCTTGACCAGCGAACACGCGGTCAGGAATCCGGCCACTTCGTCGCAGGCAAAGAGCGTTTTTTCGAGCGGCGTCTCGCGGGTCACTCCGGTGTACTCTGCGTGGGACATGATTGCGCGGCGGAACCACTCCGGATAACCGCGATCCTCCAGGATCTTGTTGCCGATGTAAGGGTGCTCCTGGGGCGTCGGGTACAGGTCGTAGTCGAAATCGTGCAGCAGGGCCACCAGTCCCCAGGCTTCTTCGTCCTCACCGAACTTGCGGGCGTAGGCCCGGACGCAGGCTTCCACGGCCAGGGCGTGCTTGATCAGGTTCTCATTCTTGGTGTACTCGCGGAGCAGGGCAAAAGCGCTGGGACGATCCATAAGCCGAGTACTTTAGCATGGCCCCGCCGACCCTGTACCAGAGTAGTAAAGCACTGGGAACAAAATGGATGCAGAATGTTGTCAACTGTGAGATGATCTCCCCGGCGATTCACCTCGACGCGTCCACAGTTGATTACAACAACCGTACGCGTTGCAACCATTCCAGCACCAGCGGTCGCTCCCGCCATCACGGGGGATTCCCGGCCAGTAGTTCGCTGTGACCGCTGCCGCCTGGTTCAGTTTGAAACCTCCAGTCACCGGTGCCGCCGCTGCTACCACTCGTTTGAAGTGGAGCCGCCACCACCGCCGCCGGTCCCCGAACCGGAGGGCCATCCCAACATTGCCGTCGGCGTGCGGAGTTGGCGTCGTCTCCGCGGCCTGACACAGAAACAATTGGCGTCGGCGGCGCACCTGCCGCGAACCTACATCTCCCGGATCGAGAACGGCCGCATCTTGCCCGGACTCGGCACGCTGGAACGGGTCGCCGGAGCGTTGCACGTCAACCTGCCGGTCCTGCTGGAGCGCCAGCGGCGCGCCGACGGGTGTGCCCATCAGAACTTTTCGGCGTTCGGATTTGGGAAATCCAACGGGAACGGCAATGGCAACGGTCATTCCAACGGCAACGGGCACTCGAACGGCAATGGACACTCCAACGGAAACGGGCACGGTAACGGTCACCACGTCGAGGCATCCGGTGACCAGGATTTCCTGCGCCAGATGCTCCGCTATACCGGGCTGCTTTCGTCCACCCAGCGGGCCGTGGTACTGGCTCGTGTCCGACAACTTGCCGGGGCACGTTCCTAGGTAGTTACTAGGTCAGTTCTGGTACTTTTCGAACCATCCATCGGTACTGCCTCCAATCACCCTTCGCGGAATCACCGCCCACTCAGCGTCTTCATAAGATGCTGTAAATAAATGGTTTAATTACAAGAATCAACGCCAGAAAGGCGGTTGGCGATCCAGATGCACATCCGTTTCCGGGTCCATGCGGCCCCAGAAACGGAGGTTACCAAGAGGTTAACGCATAGTACGGATCTAGGATAAGTACGCGTTTCCTCTTGCGTAACGAGGGGGCACGTGTATACTCGCTGAAGTCCCATCCAGGGACTAACAAAGGTGAGTATGCACAAGCTTCTGTTGTCTGTCGTTCTGGCAATCTTCATGGTCCTGGCTGTGGTTGGCGTAAAGAGGGCGTTGGCCCCCGCAGCCGGAAGTGGCGCGACGTTGGTGGCTGGCGGTTCGGCGCCGGCGCCTCCGATCCCGGTTGACAATTAGCCTGAAGGACGAGAGCTAGTACTTCTAGGGCGTTGACACGGGTTCGGCGGTCGGGCTAGAGTAAGCCCGAGTAGGCTGAGACTCTATGGTCAGCGTCTTGGATGTCGTCTTAGCGGTTAGCGGTCACTTGCTCGCCCTGGGTGTTGTCGGAGTGAGCCTGTACCGCCACACCTTCCGACGCTACTGCTATCTGAACCTTTACGCCATCGCCTTGCTGGTCGTGGACCTGCTGAGGTACGTGGTGTTGAACGCCTACGGCTTCAAGTCCATGCAGTACTTCTGGGCCTTCTACCTGAGCGACGCGCTGCTCAGCGTCCTGCTCTATCTCCTCATCCTGAGTTTCTTCGACGTCGTCTTCCGCGATTCCTCGCTGCGGGAAACCGTGCGCCTGTCGTTGCTGGGTGCTTTCGCGCTGCTCTCGTTTATCTCTTACCTGTCGATTTCCAGTTCGGTCAAGCAGTTCTATTCGCGGCTGACCATTGAGTTCCAGCAGAACATGTATTTCGCCTCCGTGGTCATGGCCGTGCTGCTGTGCTTCTCTCTGGCTCACTTGCGGGTTCAGAATCCCCAACTGAGCATGCTCATCGGCGGGTTGGGAGTGTATGCCACTCTGCAGGCGGCGTCGTACGCGCTGCAGAACATCCTGATGGCCAAGAG
>CAYPHP010000616.1:0-3358 GCA_964410045.1 uncultured Acidobacteriota bacterium
AGGATGCGGTCTTCTCGAACAGTGCACATGGCAAGCCCAAAGATCCTTTGCCTGCGGACAAGGATCTCCCTGCAATCATCCACGCAGATCGGGCCTACCAGATCGCCGCGGCACAGTTTTACACCGGCCAGTACAAGCCGGCGGAAGCGGCCTTTCGCCAGATAGCCGCTGATCCAGCTTCGCCTTGGCGGTGGATCGCTCCCTACCTGGTGGTCCGGACGATGATGCGGGAAGGCCAGTTCGCCTCCGGCAACTTCGACAAGATCAAGGCCGAGGGCCTCCGCGTGCTTGCCAATCCCAGGCTGGCTCATCTGCACGGAATGACCCGGGTGATGCTCCACCGCGCGGACATGCTGGACAACGACCAAGAGTATTTCTGGGGTTTGGCGCGAGACCTGGTCTCTCCAGGTCAGGACGCGGACATGCGTGAAGAGATGTGGAGCTTCACGACCATGTTTGACCGGCTCCTGGGCGACAATGTGTGGAACGACGAGCGCGAACCCGGGTGGGAGAAGAACCTGCCCACAATCCGGGGTCACGACTTGGCAGACTGGATCTACACTTTCAAGTCGACTGCCAGGGAAGACGCCACACATGCGTTTCAACGTTGGAGGCGGACCGGCTCCCTGCCGTGGCTGGTGGCTGCATTGTCGAGCGTCGAAGCCACGAATCCGGCGGCTCCCGATCTCCTAAAGGCCTCCGCCGGAATAGCTCCCGGCTCGCCAGCCTATCTGACCGCGGCCTTTCACCGATACCGGCTGATGATCGACCGCGGCGCAGGCGACGAGGCCCGGCGAGGCCTGGATGATCTCTTGGCTGGGCCGTTACCAAAGTCTGCGGTCAACCAGTTTCGCAGCCTGCGAATGTTGACCGCGCCTTCCCTTCCGGAGTTCCTGCAATTTGCCCATCGTGTGCCGGTGATGATCACTTGGACCTCGGACCGAGGCGAGGTCGCCTACGACTGGATCGAGACTCGTCCGAGGGCTGACCTGAAGCTCGCGCGGCTGGACCGAGACTCGGTCAAGATCCTGAACGAGCGCGCACCACTACGGGTGTGGGTACAGGCGGCGCGGGACGAGGGAGTACCCCACCACCTGCGCCGTGAATTCGCTTTGGCGACCTTTACTCGTGGATTGTTGCTTGAGGATGACCCGGCTGTGCGGGAAGCGGCTTCGCTCCTGGCGGTCAGCATGCCGGAGGCTGGTCCTTACCTCGATGGTTTCAACCAGGCAACCGACGCCGGGGGACGGCACTTTGCCGGCCTGTTTTTGCTTCTGCACTTTCCCGAGTCGCGGCCCTACTTGAACGCCGGGATAGGCCGTCAGGCGCCCAACGGGAAGATCGAATCGTACCGCGACAACTGGTGGTTGCCGATGGAAGTTCTGGCAAAGTGCGGGACAAAGCCCTGCTGGGAAAACGATACTGATTCCCGCACCCGTTCCGACCGATTGCCAGCTCAGACCGAATTCCTGAACGATGCCGACACAGCGCAAGCGCGAACGGAGGTTGAACGCCTTAGCCAAACCCGAAGTGCCCCTAACTATCTTGGGTCCCGCGTCTTGGCTTTTGCCCGGGCCCACCCAACCGACCCTCGTGTCCCGGAGGCTCTGCATCTCGTAGTTCGAGCGGCACGCTACACTTACGCCGACAAGGATGCCTGGAAAGAGACACGGGCAGCCTTCCAGTTCCTGCACAACCGTTACCCCAGGGACCCTTGGACCAGGAAAACGCCCTTGTGGTTCAGGGAATGGTTCACCTTTGAAAAATGGAAGTAAGCCGTCCCTAGCTCTCGTACTTCAACAACGCAAACACGTCCTGACCCGGCAGCTTCGCGCGACCGTTGAGGAAGGTCAACTCCACGGCGAAGCCGACGCCGGCGACGGTGCCGCCCAATTCGCCGACCAGCTTGACGCAGGCTGCCGCGGTGCCGCCGGTGGCCAGCAGGTCGTCGATGATCAGTACCTTTTGGCCGGGCTGGATCGCGTCTTTGTGGATTTCCAAGGCGTCGGTCCCGTACTCCAGGGCGTAGGTGACTTTGACTGTCGCGGCCGGCAGTTTGCCCGGTTTGCGGACCGGGACAAAGCCTGCACCGAGCCGGTAAGCCAGCGCCGGCGCGAAGATGAAGCCGCGTGCCTCCACACCCAGCACAACGTCCACTTTGCGATCGGCGTAGTGGCCGGCGAGGGCGTCAATCAGTGAGTGGAATCCTTGGGCGTCCTTTAGCAGCGTGGTGATGTCGTAAAACAGGATGCCCTTCTTGGGCCAGTCAGGTACTTCGCGGATGAGTTTCTTAAGTTGTTCCATTGGTCTCAGTGGGTGATGATGAATGTCGAATAGTCGCGCATCGGCGCGGGGCTTTCGTATACCGCCGTAACCCGCGCGCCGTACGGACCCTGCTCCAGCTTACTACGCAATTCGTCGAGCGCCTTCTGGGAACCCGCGGCGTAGACTTCCACGTTGCCATCCCGCAAGTTCTTCACATAGCCGGTCAGGCCCAGCGACCCGGCCTCCGAACGCACAAACCACCGGAAGCCCACGCCCTGCACAAATCCTTCGACGAGGAATTGCCGGGCCTGCATGGGTTCACGCCGGTATGAAGTAGAAGGCCAGGCCCAGGATGACGTAGAGGCCCAAGAGCTGCAGGCCCTCAAACCAATTGGTTTCTCCGTCCAGGACCACCATGGCCATCACCAGGACCGAAAGCACCACCGCAGCGATCTCAAACGGGTTGAAGACCAGGCTCAGGTGCTGTCCAAGCAACGGCGCGGCGAGCACCAGGATGGGAGCGACCAGCAGGGCGATCTGCACGCTACTGCCGATGGAGACGCTTACGGCCAGGTCCATCTGGTTGCGCTTGGCCAGCATGATCGCGGCGGAGTGCTCGGCGGCATTGCCGATAATGGCTACCACCATCACCCCGACGAACAGTTGGCTCATGCCCAAGGACTTGGTCGCCGGCTCGATCGCGCTGACAAAGATCTCGCTCAGCCAGGCGACCACCACTGTTGCCGTCAGCAGGATGCCCAGGGCGGCGCCTTTGCCCAGCTTGGGCGGACGATCTTCCATCGCCCCAAACAGATTGCGGTGCGTTACCAGGCTGAATATCAACCCCGCCGCGTAAATGCCGATCAACACGACGGCCGTCCAGCGACTCAGCAGTTCCACTTTCGGCTGGGCCTGCTGGAGCGACCCGAACACCACAATGCTGAAGACCGCGGGCATGATCAGCGCAGCCACCGCCAGCAGCAGCATGGTGTTGTTCGATCCGGCGATGGTGCGGTTGAATTGCTGACGCTCGCGCCCCAGGCCGCCGACGAAGGCGCTCAATCCGAAGACCAGCAGCACATTGCCAATGATG
>CAYPHP010000617.1:0-1844 GCA_964410045.1 uncultured Acidobacteriota bacterium
CGTCGGCGGGCCGGGTGAACAGGCTCGGCAGCTTTCCGGCCTTCATGGACGTGTAGGCGACCCGCTTGCCGTCCGGGGACCAGATCGGGCCCCACTCCACAGGCCCGTCAAAAGTCAGGCGGCTCAGGTTGCCGCGGGCGACAGAGTAGATCCAAACATGGCTGTTGTACCCGCCAATGCTCAGGGCCACCATCTGCCCGTCCGGCGACACGCGAGGATGTCCAAAATACCGCCGGTTCTGCAGGAGAGGCCGCGCCTTGCCCAGGCGATCCACCGAGACCAGTTCCCGGTCGAAAGTCTGGGCCTCTCCCGGCACGAACACCAGCGATCCCGTGCCGGAAACAGCAAAATGGCTGGCGCCACTTCCGGGATCCGACAACAATCCTTGCACGATCGTGATGGGAGATCCCGTGACCGTCAGGGCGGCAGGCTCGAACGTTTGCGCAAACAACGACCCGGCCCGCGCATACACCAGATGGCCGGGAGCAAGGTACCGAGGCGAGCCGCCCCCTTTGACCAATACCCGACGGGTGCCGGTATCAAGAGACAGCGCCACGATGTCCGACTCCTCGTCTCCAGCGGTTCTTATCGCTACCAGGACGGTCTTTCCATCGGGCAATAAATCGGGCCACATGTGGGCCTGTTCCCCGTTCTTGGGGTCCAGCCTGGATACTGGATCCAAGCCGCACTTGCCCCCAGACGAAGGAAGGCGGAACAGGCCTTGCCCTTGAGTGGGCGTAAAGAGAATGTTGCCATCTCGCGCCCAGACCCCGCCGGTGGCCACGGGAGGGACCGCGCAGATCACCACCGCAGCGCCACCCCCCAACGGAACTCGCTTCAGCGTATTCCCGGCCCCTTTCCGGCCAACGTCGAAGAACGCAACCCACTGCCCGTCAGGTGAAAAGAACGGCCCGCTGCCGCCCTCGGTGCCTTCGATCGGGGTGGCCTCGATCTGGTCCAAGTCCCGCCGGTAGATCCGCGTATTGCCCAACGGGCCGGCCACGTAGACCACTGTTCTTCCGTCCGGCGAAAGCGCGACCGCCGGCCGCTCCCAGGGCGCGATCGCTTCTTTCTCCGGTAGCGTGACGGTAAATCGCACCGCCGCCTGAGGCGCGGCCCGGGAGCCGATCGACAGCTTCCCGGAATAAACCGCCACCAGGGCCGTCGCAAGGACACCGCTAACGATCCACGGGACGGCGCGAGCCACCTTCCGGCGTCGTGCCGCCGCTGCTGGAGCAACGACGGACGCGGCAGGTTCACTGAGCGCTTCCTCGATCTCCAGGCGGACATCGCCAATGTCACGCACGCGCCGGGCGGCGTCTTTCTGCAGGCAACGCCGCAGCAAGTCCCTGATCCGCGCAGGCGTGCTCGACGGCAGCGCCTGCCAGTCGGGTTCCTGGCGCAGAACGGCCGCGGTGATATCCGACGTGGTGGTCCCCGCGAAAACTTGTGTGCCGCTAAGGGCTTCAAAGAGCAAGCACCCGAACGACCAAATGTCGCTGCGCTTGTCGAGGACTCTACCGCGCGCCTGTTCCGGACTCATGTATGCGGCGGTCCCGAGGACCACGCCGTGCCGGGTGGCCGCCACACTGATGGTCGGGGAATGCATCAGGGAGGCATCGCTGCTTTCCGTCTCGAACGCCTTGGCCAGTCCGAAGTCCAACACCTTGACCTTGCCCTCGGGCGTGATTTTGACGTTGGCCGGTTTCAAGTCACGGTGCAGAACGCCCTTTTCGTGGGCCGACTCCAGCGCTTCGGCGATCTGGCGGCAAATGCCAAGCGCCTCGTCGACCTCGAGGGCGCCCGCTTTCAGCCGCTCGGCCAGGGTTTCACCGGGCACCAGT
>CAYPHP010000617.1:1854-3351 GCA_964410045.1 uncultured Acidobacteriota bacterium
AACGGTATGCCGTTATGTTCTTCCTGGCCGTAGATGCTCGCGATTCCGGAATGATTCAAGGCCGCCAGCAATTGGGCCTCGCGTTTGAAGCGAGCCAAGCGGGCGGGATCCTGCGCAAACAGCGCCGGAAGGACCTTGATCGCGACCTGGCGCTCCAGTTTCGCGTCGTGAGCGAGATACACCTCGCCCATGCCGCCCGCACCCAGCAGCGAGAGCACTTCATACGTACCAAGGCGAGTTCCGGCAGGAATAGACATCAGGCCCAGATAGAGTGGATCTTATCCCAACTCACGTCCGGAACAACTGCTGAACCAACCCATTGAAACGCGCCTGCGACTCACGATACAGGGCGGCTCGGGTTGGGTCGGGGATGGCGCGAGTGGGTTCGTCGGGCCGGACGAATGCCGCGGTCAGGGAAGCAAGTTCCCCGCCCTGATGAGTCCACAGGGCCTGCAATGCGGCGCCGTAGGCGGCGCCTTCCTCGTTGTCGAGGCAGACGGCCTGGACGTCGAAGACATCGGCAAGGATCTGCCGCCAAACGGCGCTCCGGGATCCGCCGCCCGTCAATCGCACCTCGCGCGGTTGCACGCCCAGCTCCCGCAGGCGGTTGAAGCCGTAGTTCAAGCCAAGCGTGACCCCTTCCATTGCCGCTCGCATCAGGTGGGCGGCGTCCAGAATCGAAGGGCGAACGCCGTAAAGGACGCCGGTGCCATGCGGGCAGTTCGGAGTCCGCTCTCCTTCAAAGAACGGCACCAGCATCAGGCCGTCGCATCCAGGAGGCGCCTGGCCGGCGCTGGCCGATGCGCCCGCATGGTCGAGACCCAGGTGCTCGCGCATCATCTCCGTGGCAACTGTGACGTTCATCGTGCAAACCAGGGGCAACCACTGCCCTGTGGAATCGCAGAAGGCGGCGACTTCGCCCTTGGAGTCGATCACCGGTGTTTCACTGCACGCGTAGATGGTCCCTGACGTTCCCAGACTCGCAGTAACCACACCGGCGCGGACATTGCCTGTGCCGATGGCCCCCATCATGTTGTCGCCGCCCCCCGCGCTGACCACGACGCCAGCGGGCAGGCCCCAACGCGTCCGCAACTCCTCGCGCAGATTCCCGCAAGCATCTTTCGAGTGCTGGAGCGGCGGGAGCTTTTCCACCAGGGCCGGGTCGATGGCCGCGAGGACCTCACGACGCCATACCCGCGTTCGGACATCGAGTAGCGCGGTGCCGGAAGCGTCGCCGTACTCCATCCGGCGTTCGCCGGTCAGCCAGAAGTTGATGTAGTCATGAGGCAGCAGCACCCAACGCAAGCGGCGGAAGACTTCGGGCTCGTGCTTCTTCAGCCACAGGATCTTCGAAGCCGTAAAACCTGGCGGCAGCATGTTCCCGGTCATCTCCAGGAAGCGCCCCGGACCGCCGCAAGCCTCCAGGATCTCCGCGCACTCGAGGGCGGTGGACGTGTCATTCCACAGCTTGGCCGGCCGCAGCACCTGGTCCGCGGC
>CAYPHP010000618.1:0-3345 GCA_964410045.1 uncultured Acidobacteriota bacterium
GAGGCGAACGGCGTGGTGCGGGCGATCGAGCGATCCGCGTCGACGCGCGTTACGATGGCCTCAAACAAGTGTTTGCCGGAACCCTTTTCGTCGGCAATCTCCCGCTGCATTTCGGCCGCGGACGCGCCTTTCGACGCCTTCATGAAGCCCATGAAAGCGCTGGCGTCCGGCGTGCCCGCTTCGCCGCGCCGGACCACTTCGGTCCCCGCGCCCCAGCGGTTAATGCCTCGGGCCTTGGCGGGGTCTGATCCGAAGAGCACGGCGATGGTTTCGAGTTGCGCATCATTCGCCGATCGTGCCCGGCGGATGTAGCCCCCGCCGACGTCTTCTCGGGTGACCCAGAAGAAGAGCATGCGGATGCGCGCGGTCATCTGGTAGTCGTACTGTGCGGATACCTGGCTGGCCTCGCGGATCCAGCCGACCGCCTGATCTAGAGCGGCCTGATCGCTCTGGGAATCGGCGGGGAGTGCCAGCAGAAACAACACGAGCAGTCCGGACATGATCTGCTTCTATTCAACCACAGCCGCGCGGCAACTTTGGTATAGTTCGTCCGTGGCTCAATACGATTACAACCTGGTGGTAATTGGCGGAGGCCCGACCGGGGAAAAGGGAGCGGCGCAGGTGGCCTACTTCGGCCTTCCGGACAGCGTCATTCCCGAATCCTGCAAACCGCGCACCAAGGCCGACTTCCGGGTCGCCCTGGTGGAAAGGGAGAGTTCACTGGGAGGCGCCTGCATCAATACCGGAACCCTGCCCAGCAAGACGCTGCGCGAATCGTCGCTGTTCCTGTCGGGCGCCCGTCAGCGGCAGCTTTCCGGGGGCCTGGAAACATCCGTCCGGAAGAACATCACCCTGAGCGACTTCATGTACCGCGCCCATTATGTTCAGGAACGGGAGCGGGAACGCGCCGCGCGCAACGTCGAGCGGCACCAGATCGCGCGTCTCTACGGCAGCGCCTCGCTGACCGACGCTCACACCGTGTTGGTCCGCGACAAGGCCGGCAAAGAGCACACCGTAACCGCGGAGTTTGTCCTGCTGGCCACCGGAAGTTCCCCGGCGCGGCCCAAGAACATCCCCTTCAACAACGAGAACATCTTCGACAGCGATACCGTCTTGCAGATGCAGAACCTGCCGCGGTCCATGATCGTGATCGGCGGCGGAGTGATCGGATGCGAGTACGCCTGTCTGTTTCAGGCTTTGGGGATCATGGTGACGTTGGTGAATCGTTCGGGCCGGGTGTTGGAGTTCCTGGACCACGAAATCAGTGACGCGCTGATGGGCCACTGCCGCAACGCCCGCATGGACGTGGCCTTGAACCAGGACGTGGACACCGTGACCCTGAAAGACGGTGAGGTGCACACCAAGATGAAGTTCATCACCGAGTCCATGCTCTATGCCGCCGGACGAGGCGGGAACACTTCGGGCTTGGGCCTGGAGCGCTTGGGAATCAAGATCAGCAAGTACGGCAACCTTGAGGAAGTGAATCCCATCACCTACCAGACCAGCGTGCCGAACATCTACGCGGGCGGCGACCTGATCGGGAGGCCGGCGCTGGCTTCCACGGGAATGGAACAGGGACGCCTGGCCATGTGCCACGCCTTCAACATCCGCTATCGCGGCCAGGAATTGAATCCGGTTCTGCCGGCGGGCATCTACACGATTCCGGAAATCTCCTCGGTGGGCGAGAGCGAGCAGACCCTCAAGAAGCGCGAGCCGCCGGTGGATTACGTTGTCGGGCGAAGCCGCTTCGGCGATCATGCCCGCGGCCAGATCATCGGTGACACCCACGGCATGATCAAGCTGATTTTCTCTGCGCCGGAGGGGCGGTTGCTGGGCGCCGCGGTGATCGGCGAGATCTCCTCAGAGCTGATCCACGTCCCGATGGCCTGCCTGCAATTCGGCGGTGGGATCGATTACTTCATCAGCTCGGTGTTCAACTATCCCACGCTCTCGGACGCGTTCAAGTATGCGGCGTATGATGCGCTGGGCAAGTTGAACGCGTACCGTGCGAAGGGCGCCACAGGCTAGTACCGCTGGCCCTACAATCCCGCCCGCATGCGCGGATCCAGCCGGTCGCGTAGCGCATCTCCCAACAGATTGAACGCCAGGACCGCCAGCATCACGGCGATCGCCGGAAACAGGACCAGGTGCGGGGCGTCGAACAGATGGCTGCGGCCGTCGTTGAGCATCGCGCCCCAACTGGGAGCCGGCGGCGGCACTCCCAGACCTAGGAAGCTGAGCGTAGCTTCCGCGAGTACCGCGCCGGCCATGCCAATTGCCGCCTGCACAATCACCGGTTGCAGGATGTTCGGCAGCACATGGCGGGCGATCACGCGCAAGTCGGAAGCGCCGAGGGCCCGGGCTGCCTGAACATATTCCAGCTCGCGCGCCGCCAGCACCTGCCCGCGGACCAAACGCGCGTAACCGATCCAGCCGCCGATCGAAAGCGCCACGATCAGCTTGCCGATCCCCTGCCCCAGGAACGCGACCATGGCGATGGCCAGCAGAATCCCCGGAAACGCCTGCAGCGTGTTGATGACGATGACGTTGAAGAAGCGGTCCAGCCATCCGCCGTAATATCCGGCGATCGCGCCGATCAGCAAGCCGGTGGAGAGAGAGAGCGTGACCACCCCGATCCCCACGCCCAGGGAAATTCGCGCGCCGTGCAGCAATCTGGACAGCACGTCGCGGCCAAGTTCGTCGCAGCCCAGCCAGTGTTGCCCATCGGGAGGCATTAGCCGGTCAGCTAGGTTCAGGTCGAATGGCGTAAACGGCGCGATCCAAGGAGCAGCAAGGCCCGAGATCGCCAGCAACAGGATCAGGATTGCTCCGGCGTATTTCATGCGTTGCGGATCCGCGGGTTCAACAGCCCGTAGAGGATGTCGGTAACCAGGTTCACCACGATGTAGGTGGCAGCGATCAGCAGCAGGCAGCCCTGGGTCAGCGGGTAATCGCGCGCGCTGATGGCTTGCAGCGTCAGCCGGCCCAGCCCCGGCCAAGAGAAAATCGTCTCGGTGACGATGGCCCCGGCCAGCAGCGAGCCGAATTGAAGCCCGACGACCGTGAGCACGGGTATCAATCCATTGCGCAGCGCGTGGCGGTAGACAACGGCAGTCTCTCCGAGACCCTTAGCCCGTGCCGTCCGCACGTAATCCTGACCCAACTCCTCGAGCATCGACGAGCGCACCATGCGGGTGAGAATCGCGGCCAGTGCGGCGCCCAGCGTACCTGCGGGCAGAATAAGATGCGCCCACGTCCCCCGCCCCGAGACCGGCAGCAATCCCAAGCCAATGGAAAGCCCCAGGATGAGCACAGGACCCAATGCAAAATTGGGGAACGACAATC
>CAYPHP010000619.1:0-3340 GCA_964410045.1 uncultured Acidobacteriota bacterium
ATGGACCGGTAGAGCAGGAGCGTACAGAGCAGGCAGAGCAGCGGCCTGATGACGATCGAGAGTTTCACGTCGGGGCTCAGATAGCCCAGGTACTGGCTGAAGCCGATGGCTCCGCTGGCAATCTCCGCCGGACCGCTGATCAGGAATTGCCAGATGAACAGAAACGCCATGATCCGGCCGAAACCCCGCGGGTCGAAGGCTTCCTTCAAATAGCGGTAGCTGCCTCCGGAAGAAGGCATGGCTACCGAGAGTTCGCTCCAAACCAGTCCGTCGCAGACCGCCAGAACCAGGCCGACGCCCCATCCGATCATGGCCTGCGGTCCGCCCATGGCCGCCAGGATCAGCGGGATGGTGATGAACGGCCCGCTGCCCACCATGTTGGACATGTTGAGCGCGGTGGCCTGCAGCAGGGTCAGGCCGCGGTGAAGGTGTGCAGACATGGAGGGTCAATCATGCCACTGATTATCTCTTCTGACACTTGGGACAGTAACAGGTAGTCCGCCCGGCAACCACGGTTCCGCGAAGGACCGTGCGGCAACGTGTGCACTTCTCCCCGGCACGGCCATAGACCAAGTGCTCGAACTGGAAGCGGCCTGCTTCGCCGTGGCCATCAACGTAGTCGCGAACTGAGGAACCACGGCCGTCAATGGCTCGACGCAAAACCCGCTGCAGCGCCTTGTGCAGCACGGCGGCACGTGCCGCCGGCACGCGCGATCCAATGGCCTTGGGATGCAGCCGGGCGCGGAACAGGCTTTCGTCGGCGTAGATGTTCCCCACGCCGCGGACGAACGACTGGTCCAGCAGCAGCGCCTTCAAGCGCGCCCGACGCCGTCGCAGAGCGGCAACAAAATCAGCTTCACTGATTTCCAGCGGCTCTGGACCCAGCTTGCGCAGACCCTTCGGCAGCTCGCGGGATACTTCGATCGCTCCAAACATGCGCGGATCAGTGAAGCGCAGCTCGTCGCCGTTGTCGAGCGTGAAGACGCCGTGAGTGTGTTTCACCCGCGGATCGGAGGCCGGCAGGACCACGAGGCGACCGCTCATACCGAGATGAATCCGCCACCACCCTTTGGTCACCTGCAGGACGATGTGCTTCCCCCAGCGTTCAATGCTCTCGACCACGGCGCCTTCCAGGATCTCGACGATCTTGCGTGCCGGGCTCTTGAGCACCTGCCGCCGCCCCAATTCCACGCGCTCGACCCGGTGGCCCGCCAGCACCGGCCGCAGATCGCGAACGACGGTCTCTACTTCTGGAAGTTCCGGCATCCGGCATCCGCCTGCTATGGCACCCGCGGGTACTGCTTGAGCAGGCCCTGCTCTTTCATCAGGGCCTCGATGGCCTCCATCGCAATGGGTGTCTTGGCCGAGAGGTTTTCCACACCGGACTGGGTCACCAGGAGCATGTCTTCCAGGCGAATGTAGATCTGGTCCTCTGGAACGCGCAGGGCCGGCTCGATGGTGAAGACCATGTTGGGCTGCAGCACGTACTGCGAGCCCCCGACGTCGTGCGTGGACATGCCCACCCAGTGACCCAGCCTGCCGTTGGCCGCACTGCGCTTGTAATCGGCCACGAACTGCTGTGCGGCACGGCGATACTTTTCCTCTGAGAACTTGCCGGCGGCCAGGATCGTCTCCATCTCCGCAGCGGCCTCGTTCATGATGGTCTCCACCGGAACCCGTGGCCGGATGTGCTTGATGATCGCCTGATAGCAGGCGACATAAAACCCGTAGAGTTCCCGCTGCCATGGGGAGAACTTGCCGTTCACAGGCCACATGCGGGTGACGTCGGCCATCTGGTAATGGTAGTCGGGAGCGAAGTCCATCAGAAACAACTCGCCGTCTTTGAGCTGCGATTGCGCTGTGTGGTAGTGAGGCATGTAGGCGTTGCGCCCTGTGGCCACCAGAGCGTAATACGCCAGGCCCTGGGCGCCGTTGCGGTAGAAGATGAACTTGCCCAAGGCGCCCAGCTCGTACTCGTATTGCCCGGCGCGCGTCGAACGCATACCTTCCGCCAGCGCCTCCGCGGCCAGTGTCGAAGCGCGCCGCAGGACCGCGATCTCCTCCGCGCTCTTGATCAGGCGCAATTTGTCCAGCACCGGCGTCAGATCCTGGACCGCGACGTTGGGATAACGCTGGCGCAGCAGCGAGACGAAGTGGGCTTCCCGCGACGACCGGCCGTCCCACGGGTCGTCCAGCCGCTCGAGGTTGTAGCGCAGGGCCAGATCGCGGCTCATCGCTTCGAGTTCCATGGGCGCCATCGGCGTGTAGATGGTCTGGCGGATGCCGGCCAGGCGCTGGACCGACGCGGTGAACGCGTCAACTGGTTCGATCAAGGCGATGCCGGTGGCCGTGCGCGCCGCGTCGTCAGGAGCCAGCAGCGGACCTTCACTGCGCTCACGGGCTTCGTTGCGCCGGGGAAGGAACAGCACCGCGCGCTTGGTCCCGCCATCCAGCAGCAGCATCGCGCCAGGCGCTTCCACGCCGGTCAAGTAGAAGAAGTTGTTGTCCTGACGGAAGGGCACGTAGCCGGGCATGCCCTCATTGCCTTTGAGCACGGCGGCGGCGTTCGGCCCGATCGCTTCAAGAACCCGGTCGCGCCGCCGGGCAAACTCCTCTTTGGAGTAAGGTTGGCCGGTCAGGCAAAGAGACCACAGAAACAGAATGAGCAGGTACCGACGCATGGGCCGCTATTGTAGCGGTTTTCTCTGTGTGCTTCGTGCCTTTGTGGTTCAGAATCTACGCCGCGGGATTCGGCGTCTGCGCGATCATGACCTGCTCTTTGAACTGGCCGGCCATCTGCGGGGACAGGCGAACTTCCGTGGGACGCTTGGCCAAGGTCATGGCGTCGATCTTGTCTTGCAGTTTGAGTAGCGCGTAGAACAAGTTCTCCGGGCGCGGCGGGCATCCGACCACGTAAACGTCCACGGGCACGATCTTGTCCACGCCCTGCAGGACCGAGTAGGTGTTGAAGGGGCCGCCCACGCTGGAGCATGCGCCCATGGAGATCACCCTCTTGGGATCGGGCATCTGGTCGTAGCAGCGCTTGAGCACCGGGGCCATCTTCAGCGTGACCGTGCCGGCCACGATCATCAGGTCGGCCTGCCGAGGGCTGGGCCGGAAGACTTCAGCGCCGAAGCGGGCGATGTCGAACCGCGATGTGGAGGACGCGATCATCTCGATGGCGCAGCAAGCCAGCCCGAACGTCAGCGGCCAGATCGCCGACTTGCGGGCCCAGTTGAACACGTAGTCCACGCTGGTGATCAGGAAGTTCTTCTCGAAGCGGTTCTGCAGGTAGCCCATAGGGAGATCATATATCACCACAGAGGCACAGAGAACACAG
>CAYPHP010000620.1:0-3333 GCA_964410045.1 uncultured Acidobacteriota bacterium
AACCGGAGGTGCGTTGCGCCGACGCATACCAGCGCTGCGCCCGCGCGTCGTACAGCAATCGGGGATCCTTGTTGTCGGGGTTCGGCTCGGGCCCCCCGCTCCCTTCCGCGCGGCTCCAGAACTCCTTGCTGGTCAGGGCTAGCGCCAGCTTGCCGGTCTTCTTGCGGTAGGCCTTGAAATCGCCGTTGATGAATTCCACCACATGTTCGGGTCCAACGGCCCCGCCACAATCGGGAGCGTCCGCGCTGGTGCGCGACTGGCTCTTTGGCGTGCTTGTAAGACTCACTGCGACCCGGGCCGCCGGTTTGGCGGCGCAGGTCAGTTTGGCCGATCGCGCTTACAACACCGGCTTTCAGACCGGCTACAAGCTGGGGCAGTCCGATGCCCGAGACGGCATGGAGTCCAACTACGCAAATACCTCCCAGTACCGCCGGGCCACCGACGGCTACAGCGAAGACATGGGCAGCCTGGAAACCTACCGCACCAACTTCCGCGCGGGATTCGAGGACGGCTATAAGGACGGATACCAGAAGGCCGGCGGGCGTGCCTCCAGCCCCAGCCCCAGTCGGAGATCGGAACCGGAACAGCCGCGTCCGCGGCCGGAGATTCTGAAGCCGCGTCCGGAAGAGAGCACCCCGGCACGATCGCAGCAGATCGTCCCCGAGGGCACGATCCTGCGCCTGCGCCTGGAGCACACGCTTAGCACGCGCACCAACCGCCAAGGCGACCGCTTCACGGCCACCGTGGACGAGCCGGTCTACCTGGGGAGTTCGAGCCAGGTCGCGATTCCCGCCGGTAGTTCGGTGAAAGGCTCCATCAGCCAGTCCGAGCGGCCCGGAAGGGTGAAGGGTACAGCCACGCTGCATCTACGCTTCGAGACGATTGCGCTGCCCGGCGGCCGGGAGATGCCTTTCGAAGCCACGCTGATTTCCATGGAAGGCCCGAACGCCGGCACCGTCGACGAGGGTGAAGGATCCGTGAAAGGCAAGAAGTCGACAGGCCGTGATACCGCCACAGTGGGCGGGGGCGCGGCATTGGGAGCGATCATCGGCGCGATCGCCGGAGGCGGCAAGGGCGCGGCCATCGGCGCCGGCGTCGGGGCCGCCGCAGGCACCGGCACGGTCCTTGGCACCCGGGGCAAGGAAATCGACCTGCCCGGCGGCAGCATCATGGAAGTGCGTCTGCTGCATAGCTTGGATCTTCGACAGTAGGATTTTTAGCCACAGAGGCACAGAGGGCACAGAGCCGGAAGCCTGCTTAGTGTTGCCCTAGGACCTATAGCGCCTGCGCCAGGAACCGCGCCATGCCCAATCCGTCCATCCACTTGAAGGGCGAGACGCCGGTGGTGTAGTGCCCGCAGGGCAGGACCATCTGACGGTAGGGCAGACCCACAGCGGCGCAGCGGCTGACCACTTCCTGAGACAAGTCGGGAGGGAATGACAGGTCGTAGCGCGCCCAGACGAATAGCGTCTTCACGATCCGTCCAGCTAGACGCTCGATGTAGGCCGCCGGGCTGATCACGGCCCAGTGCCGCCGCAGTTCCTCCAAAGTGATCTTGTCGCGCAGCCCCTCGGCGATGTGCGAAGTGGACAGCCCGCGCCAGACCACATCGGCGAAATAGGTCGAGACGTGGTTGCAGGCCTGCGCGGCGATCCGCTGGTCATGCGCTGTAGTGATGAAGGCGATGCACGAGCCCAAGCTGGTGCCCAGGAGCCCGATGCGCTCGTAGCCCTGCGCTTGCAGCCAGTCCACCAGGCAGCGGGCGTCGATCACCGCCTGGCGGCTGGCGTGAATCGTTCGCCCGATGTTTGCGGAGACCGCGTAGTCAGCACGCGTCAATTCCGCGGGCATCCGGAAATCGTGGTATGGCATGCTCATGCGCAGGGCCGACAGGCCAAAGGAATTGAGCAGGCGGCACAGACCCACGTGGGCTTGTGCGTCGGCATTCCATTGCGGCATCACCACCACTGCGCGCTTGCCGGGCTTCTTGGTGGGAAACCAGCGCGCATGCACGATGTTGTTCTCCGGATACGGCGACGGCAGCGCGCTGGTAAACGTGAGCAGATTCCCGACCAGCCGGTGATCACTGGGCGGCACGTAGGAGAAATACTCGTCGCTGTTGGCGGGATCCAGGACCTGCGGCGGTCCCGCCGATTCCCCCAGCCACTCGCTGCCCCACTCAAACGGACGGCGCACCCGCGCCGGGCGGCCCATGCGTTCGGTGTCGTGGAGCTTACGCTCCCAGTTGTGAATCAGCTTGCGGTAGAGACTCATTCGGCCTGAAGCAACTACTTTATCCCAAAGCCAGGCTCGCTGATGGACACAGTGTCCATCTTGGGAGCGTACTTCTTGACCACCTTGGCAACCTCCGCGCTCTTGCCGATCACCGTGAAGGTCAGGTCGTCGATGGGAAAGTACTGCTTGATCACGCGGCGGGCTTCCGCCAACGTGACGGCGTCCAACTTCTCGAAGTACCCGTCCACTTCGCTCCGGCCAAGCCCGTAAACCTCCAGATCCACCAGCCACCCGGACAACTGGTTGGTGGTTTCCACGCGCGGGCCGAACTGACCCTTGATGTAGGTCCTGGCCGACTTGATCTGCTCCTCGGTCGGACCCTTCTCGTGGAACTGCTTGAGGACGTCGAGAGCCATGTCCATGGCCTTCTCGGTGGTCTCGTTCTGGGTGTAGCTGAAGAGGATGAACGGTCCGCGTTGCCGCCAACGTGCGAAGCGGGAATTGGCGCCGTACGTCAACCCGGACTGGATGCGCAACGAAGAGTTGATCAACGACGTGAAGCGGCCCCCGAACAGGGTGTTGACGACGTCCAGAGTTACGCGGTCCGGACTATTCCGCTGGATGCCCAGGTTGCCGATGCAAAAGTAAGTCTGGGTGGCGTCGTCTTTGTCGACCAGCAGGAGCCGGCGGCCCTTCACCGGTTCGGGCGCCGGAAGAGTCGTAGCGGGCAGGGCTTTCTTCGGCATTGCGCCGAAGTGGGCGTCGAGCAACTTTTCCATTTCGACCGAGTTGAAATCTCCGGCCACGGCCAGCACCATGTTCTCGGGCACGTAGTAGGTGGCATAGAACGCAGCGATGTCGGCGCGCGTGATCTTGGGCAGCGACCGCTCGTCGCCGCTGGGCGGACGCCCGTAGGGATGCTTGCCGTACAGGTAGGCCTGGTAATAGTTCTCGATCACTTCTCGCGGCTCGTCCTTGGCCGAGCGGATTTCATCCACGCGTTGTTTCAGGAGCTTGTCCACCTCAGCCTGCGGGAAAGAGGGTTGTAACAGGATCTCCGACAGCAGCGGCAGACCCGTGCCCAGGTCCTTCTTCAAG
>CAYPHP010000621.1:0-3332 GCA_964410045.1 uncultured Acidobacteriota bacterium
CGCGGTCGCCGCGCGGCGCGCAGGCTTGCGGGTGGGACTGGTCACCGTGGTCGGCGACCGGGCGGAATTGGCTCCGTTGAGCGCGGAGAAGATTGACCTGCGGCACGTCCAAGTGGATCCCCGCGGGCGCAGCGCTGTAACGGTGGCCGTCTCGACCCGCCACGACCGGTACTTCCTGACCTCTGAAGGCGCAAACGCGCAGTTCGAATCCTTTTTTGACTGGGAAGAGCTGTTTGCGTACCTCCGCGCCGCACGGCACGTGCACGTTTGCTTTCAGCCGCGGCGGTTCGGCGCCATCACCCGGTTGATGACGCGATTGCGCGCCGAGGGCGTGAGCACTTCTATCGACTTTGGCTGGCATCCGGAAATCAGCGAACGCCCGGGATTCTGGAAATGGCTGGCCGCCGCCACGCTGTTCTTTCCGAACCTGATGGAAGCGCAGCAACTGACCGGCGAGCGGCGTCCGGAAAAAGCGCTGGCCCGTTTAGCTGAAGTCACTGCCTTGCCGATAATCAAATTGGGGGCCCATGGCGCCGTCGCGTGGGATCGCGGCCGGATCGTGGGTGCCGCCGGTCACCGGGTGCGGGTGGTAGACTCGACTGGAGCAGGCGACGCCTTCAACGGCGGATTTCTGGCGGCGTTCCTGCGAGGCCGGTCGTTGCAGCAGTGCCTGCGGGCCGGGAATCGAATGGCCGCGCGCTCGTTGACCGCGCCGGGAGGAACTTCGGGGCTATGAAGATCGCGGTGGTGGGCGGAGGCGGAGTGCGCGGTCCGCTTCTGGTGCGGGGCTTGATCGGGCAGCACGCTGCGCTGCCGGCCTCCGAAGTCACCCTGTTCGATCCCGCCATCGACAAACTGGCTCTGCTCGAGCCGGTCGGCCAGGCGTTGCTGGAACAGGCCGGCCACCCCTTCAAGCTGCGGTATTCCCGCACGCTCGAAGACGCTGTCGACGGTGCGACGTTCGTCATCACCAGCATCCGTGCCGGAGGCATGGCCGCGCGTGCCGCCGACGAGCGATTCCTGCTCGACCGCGGTCTGCTGGGCCAGGAAACCGTAGGCGCAGCGGGTTTCGCCAAGGCCATGCGCACCATCCCGCCGATGTGCCACATTGCTGAAACGGTGAAGGATCACGCGCCGCGCGCCTGGATCATCAATTTCACCAACCCGGTCGGCATCGTCACCGAAGCGGTGATCAAGGCGGCCGGCGCACGCATCATCGGCATCTGCGACACCCCCTTCGATCTTTACGAAGGCATCGCCCAGGCGTTGCGTACCCCGCTGGCCGAACTCCATTGCGACTACTTCGGGCTGAACCACCTGGGTTGGGTGAAGGCGGTGCTGCACAACGGTATCGACCGGCTGCGGGAGATCCTCGCCGACGACGAGCGCATCTGCGACGTCTACCGTCACGACCTGTTTGAGCCCGATCAGGTGCGCGCATTGGGCGCGCTGCCGTCCGAGTACCTTTACTACTACTATCGCACCAAGCGCGCGGTCGAAAACCTGCGGCAGGCTGGACAGGCCCGGGCCGAAGCCATCGAGAAAATGAATCAGGAGCTTTGGGAGGAACTGGCGCGCGGTGGTCCGGCGATGGAGATCTACGAACGCTATCTGGCCCGCCGCAACAACAGCTACATGGCCGCGGAGACCACCACCGCTCCCAAGGACCGCGACCAGCTTTACGCGACCGCCGCCGGTTATGATCGCATCGCCCTGGCGGTGATGTCGGCGATCCACGGCGATACCCGCGCCGTAATCCCGGTGAATGTCCCGAACCAATGCGCGATCGACGGCTTGGAGGATTCCGACGTCGTGGAAGTGCCCTGCATGATCGGGCGGCACGGAGCGCTGCCCCTGGCGGCCGGACGCCCGCCCAAATCCGTCGCCAACCTGCTGCACCTGGTGAAGAACTACGAGCGCCTGACTGTGGTGGCCGCGCTCAGCGGCTCTGCCGCCCATGCCGTCCGCGCGCTCTCCGCCAATCCCTTGATCGCCGATCGCGATCTAGCCACTGAGTTGCTCGCCGAGTTCCGCGCCCGGCACGGAGAGTTGCTGGGATACCTGCACTAGTACGCCACCGAGACACCGAGGGCGCCGAGGCCGGAATCTTTGGCATGTGCTTCCTGTTCGTCTCGGTGTTCTCGGTGCCTCGGTGGCTAGACCTATTTCGGGTAACCCTCCGACGCCTGCACCTCCGCGATCTGCTGGTTGTGGCGCAGATTGTGCAGCGGCACGTAGATGAGCCACTGGTAGGCGTTCAGCGTGCCGAAGACCGGGAAGGGATGGTCCTGAGTGTGTTCCTTGAGCGGGGCCTGAGTTTCCTCGGCGAACTTCAGAGTCTTGGCCCGCGCGTCCTTGAACATCTTCATGATCTCGGCGCGCGACTTGCCGGTGGGCACGATCGCTTCCGGCGCCGACGCCCTGCGGCTGCGGTCCACCAGGATCTTCTCGATGAACTCCGTCTTGCCCTTGGTTTTGGCTTCCCACTCCGGGTTGGGCGGGGCTTCCAAGGCCCGCAGCGCGGCTCCGAAGATCAAGCTCTCCGAGAGGGCGATGTGTTCGGCGGTCTCGCCGACTGACCAGCGCTCCGGCGCTTGCTTGTAACTCCACTGCGCATCCGTCAGTTTCTCGACGGAGTCCAGAAACTGCTTCTGCGAGTCCTTGAGATACTTGATGGCCTTGGCGCGCTCGTCATCTGTCATCTTGCCGCTCTGTCCCCAGGCCATTGCCGTCGCCAGCAGCAAAAACACCACGATCTTAGTCATAGGTTCCCTTCGTACCGCTTCCCTCATGGTACATTACTTTGCCTGGGGACTTCTGGACGCCGATGCCCAATTCGTAGAGCGGGTACGCCGGGGCGACAGCACGGCGTTCGAAGAGCTGGTAAAGCGCCACCAGCGGCGGGTCTACCGCGTGCTTTTGGGCATCACCGGCAATACCGCGGAGGCCGAAGACGCCACGCAAAGCGCCTTCTTGAAGGCTTATCTGGCCCTCGGGGGCTTCAAGGAAGAGGCCCGCTTTTCCACCTGGCTCACGCGAATCGCCATCAACGAGGGCTTGCAGCGTCTGCGCAGCCGCGAGAAGAACGTCGAGAGCCTGGACGATCCTGGTCCGGAAGGTGAAGAAGAATTTCGCCCTCGGCAGGTCCAGGCCTGGGACGACAATCCGGAGCAACGTTACGGCAAGACCGAAGTACGCGAGCTGCTGGAGCGTGAGATCATGAAGCTGCCTGCCAAGTACCGCGTGGTGGTGGTGATGCGCGATCTGGAGGAAGCCTCGACCGCTGAGACCGCCGAAGCGACGCGGATCGTGGCGCGCCAGCCCTGGGGCGC
>CAYPHP010000622.1:0-3325 GCA_964410045.1 uncultured Acidobacteriota bacterium
TGAACACTTGGTATTTGCGGCCCCTGAAGCGCCTTCGGCCGCCCGGCGAAGCCACGGCAAGTGAGGTGGAAGCGGCATGGAGGCGGGTGCACAATCTTCCGTTGTTCAGCTTCCTGAGGGTTTTTGGACCGCATGCCATCGTGGCAACAGGAGTGGCCCAAGCCTGCGTCCACTGGGCCAACCGGCGCTGGAACTTGGGCATCCCCACCAGCGACTATTGGATCTACTGGCTGCTGAGCCTGACGCTTGCGCCAATCGGGCATGCCGTCTACGAGTATCATGCGAATGGCTTGGCCGCCCGCGACACGCTACACCAGATGATGACCCGCGGAGACGTCCCGGAGCATGTTCCCGGCGTGCGGCGCATCGGCCTAGCCGTGCGTCTGGGTCTGTTCTTCCTGCTCCTGGGCCTGTCCCCGCTGGCCCTGACCTGGATCGCCAGCACCCTGCGACCGGTAGGTCTGGTGGGAAGGGATCTGCTGGTGATCGGAGCGGGCAGCGTTGCCTTGAATTTCTTCCTGCTCCTGTTGTTCGCGCGGGAAGTCGCCGAGCAGACCGGGTTGCTCACACGCGCCCTGGCTTCCGTCGGCCAGGGCAATCTTGAAACCCGTGCCGATTCTTTCTCCCCTGACGAGTTAGGCTACCTGGGCCGGGGCATCAACCGCATGATTCACGGGCTCCGCGACCGCGAACGCATCCGCAACCTCTTCGGAATGTACGTCAGCCCGGAAGTCTCCCAAGCGGTGATCGACGGCAAGGTCCACATGGAAGGAGAGCTGCGTGAGGTCACCGTGCTGTTCCTCGACATCCGCAACTTCACGCAGTTCTCCTCGCAGAATCCGCCCACCGCGATCGTAGCTATGCTGAACATGGTCTTCGCGTCGATGCAGGAGGTGCTGCAGGCCCAGGGCGGAACCATCAACAAGTTCCTCGGCGACGGATTTCTGGCGGTCTTCAACGCTCCGCTCGACTGTCCCGGACACCCGCGGCGGGCCATCGAAGCGGCGCTGGCCATGGAGCAGCGCATGAAGCAACTCAACCGGGAGTTGACGCGCGAGGGCCGGCCAATGGACATCGGCGTCGGGATCGACAGCGGCGTGGTGGTAGCCGGCAACGTCGGCGCCGAGAACCGTAAGGAGTACACCGTGATCGGCGACGCGGTGAATCGGGCCTCGCGGATCGAACAGCACAACAAGACTGCCGGCACCCGAATCCTTATCTCGGAGCGTACTTGGCAGGCGGCCGGCCTCGACGGCGGCCGGGCCCTGCCCCCGGTCCAGCTAAAAGGCTTGCCCGAAGCGCTGACCCTGTATACCGTAGGCGAGAAGCTCTGAGACTTGCGAACCCCCTAGGACTCGAACAATGACTGGAACCATGATGCAGTTCCCGCTGACTCTGACTCCACTGCTGGAGCGGGCCCGCAAGCTTTTTCCCCGCTCCGAGGTGGTGTCCCGGCTGCCGGACAAATCCATCCATCGCTACACCTACGCGGATTTCTACCGCCGGGCCCGGGCCTTGGCCGGAGCCCTGGACCACGCCGGGCTGAAGCGCGGCGACCGCGTAGCCACCCTGATGTGGAACAGCCACGCGCATCTGGAGGCCTACTTCGGCATTCCGGCGGCGGGCGGCGTGCTGCATACGCTGAACCTGCGTCTGCATCCGCGCGAGCTGGCCTTCATCATCAACCACGCCGAGGATCGCGTGCTTCTGGTCGACGACGTCCTGCTGCCGGTCTATGAAAAGGTCAAGGACCATACCAACGTCGAGCGGGTGATCGTGGTACGTCACTGCGGCCAGCCGCTGCCTGATGGAACTACGGCCTATGAGGAGTTCCTGGGCACCGCGCCCGACAACTATTCCTTCCCCGCACTCGACGAATCCGAACCGGCGGCGATGTGCTACACGTCAGGAACTACCGGCAATCCTAAGGGCGTGGTCTACACGCACCGGTCCCTGGTGCTGCATTCCATGGCCTCCGGCCTGCCCGACGCCTTGGGACTCTCGCAACGCGACGTGGTGCTTCCCGTGGTTCCCATGTTCCACGCTAACGCCTGGGGAATCCCATTCACGGCTACGGCCATGGGCGCGAAGCAGGTCTATCCGGGTCCGAACCTGGACGCGGTCAGCGTGCTGGATCTGTTCGAGCAGGAGCAGGTGACTTTCTCGGGCGGCGTCCCGACCGTCTGGCTCGGGGTGCTGGAGGCCCTGGAGCAGAATCCCACGCGGTGGAAGCTGGTGCCGGGCCTGCGGATGCCGGTAGGCGGATCGGCGCCTCCGGAGTCCATGATCCGCCGCCTGGATCGGTTCAACCTTCGCCTGGTTCACGCCTACGGGCTAACGGAGACCAGTCCGCTGGCCACCACCTGCCACCTGATGCCGCAGATGATGGACTGGACCGACGACGAAAAGCTTGCGGTGCGTTGTCGTCAGGGCCGGCCCGTGCCGTTCGTCGAGATGCGCTTAATCAACGACGCCGGCGAGGCCCCGTGGGACGGCAAGACGCTGGGCGAGATTCAGTTGCGCGGTCCATGGGTGGCTTCAAGCTATTACAACCTGCCCGCCGAGCGCGACAAGTGGACCCCGGACGGCTGGTTCCGCACCGGCGACGTTGCCAGCGTCGATCCCAACGGCTATATCAAGATCAGCGACCGCACCAAGGACCTGATCAAGTCGGGTGGCGAGTGGATCAGTTCCGTGGATCTGGAAAACACAATCATGGGCCATCCCCAAGTGATGGAAGCGGCGGTAATCGCCATTCCCGATCCGAAGTGGCAGGAGCGCCCACTGGCGATTGTCGTGCCGCGCGCCGGACAGCCGCCGACGCCAGACGAACTTCGAGTGTTTCTTGAGCAAAAGTTTGCCAAATGGCAGATCCCGCAAGACTTCGTGTTCGTCGAGAGCATCCCCCACACCGCCACCGGCAAGATGCTGAAGACCGCGTTGCGAGATCGCTTCCGGAGCGCCCCGTCGTCATGACCGGCGGCATGCTCGATTTCCCTCTGACCCTGGCGCCTCTGCTGGAACGGGCCGGAAAGATGTTTGGCGGACGGGAGATCGTGGCCCGCCTGCCCAACCGCCAGATCCACCGTTACACCTATTCCGATTTTCACCGACGTGCGCGCAGTCTGGCCTCCGCGCTGACGGCTGCCGGGTTGCGGCCCGGCGATCGTGTGGCGACGCTGATGTGGAATCAGCACGTGCACCTCGAATGTTACTTCGGCATCCCGGCGGCGGGCGGCATCATGCATACGCTGAATCTGCGTCTGCATCCGAGCGAGCTGGCCTACATCGCCAATCACGCCCAGGATCGCTTCCTGATCGTCGA
>CAYPHP010000623.1:0-3321 GCA_964410045.1 uncultured Acidobacteriota bacterium
TTTGTGTAATAGCAACTCGACCACGGCGCGATCATTCGGCAAGCCGTGGTTCCGGTGCTGGATGACGACACGGTGGAGTCGCTGTCGGCGCGCATCCTGCACGAGGAACACCGCGTCTATTCGGAGGCCATCAACCTGGTCCTCTCGGGGAAGTGGCGGATCGAGGGCCGGCGGGTTATCGAGTCATGAGGCGCGCGGTGGCGGCGGCCGGCCTGCTGCTGTTGCTGGTGGCCTGCAAGCGCGATATGCGCCTGCAAACGCTGCCCGCGCTCAAGAGCGGCAACGCGGGAATCCGCGTGGTCCTCACCTATGATCGCAACAACACGCTGGAGGTGAACCTCAGCGGGGTCCAAGCGCCGGAGAGTTTCGGGCCGCAATTCACACGGTACGTCGTGTGGACCGAAGCCAATGGCGCGGCGCCCGTCAATGTAGGGCAGATCCGTGTGGAGAACGGCAAGGGCAAGCTGCAAACCTTGACGCCCCTGCGCCGTTTTGGAGTCCTGATCACGGTGGAAGAGAAAGGCGATGCCCGGCAGCCGGGGTCGTTGGCGGTCTTCCGCTCCAGCAAAGAAGTCGAGTGGTGAAGACGCTCGTCCTCCTGAATCGTGCAGCGGGCCGGGGCCGTACGGCCCGACGCCAGGAGCAGGTTCGCTCCCGGGCTGCGGCGGCAGGCGTGACGGTGGAAGAAGCCGCATCACCGCAGGACCTGGAGCGCCGCGCGCGGGAAGCAGCGACGAGCGGATACTCGCGGATCATCGCGGCCGGCGGCGACGGCACCGCGCACTGGGTCCTGAACGGTGTGGCCGGAACCGACGCAGCTTTCGGCATTTTGCCCTGCGGCAACGGCAACGACCTGGCTGTGAATCTGAAGATCCCGCGCGATCTCGATGCCGCGCTGAAGCTCGCCTTCGAGGGTCCGGCGCGGCCCATCGACTTGTGCCGCATCGACCCTCCCGGCCGCGTCTTTGCGGACATCGCCAGCTTCGGCCTGGATTCCATCGCCAACCGCATCGCCAACAACCATCGCGGTCCCCTGAGCGGCACGTTGCTCTACATCTACGCGATGCTCGGTGCGCTGCTGCGGTACCGTTTCACGAAATGCACCGTGACCGCCGACAATCCGCTGGCCAAGGACAACGCTCCGGCCGCTGCTCTGGCAACCCACCTGCAGGATCCTGCGGGCGATCGTCAGACTTGGGAAGACTCAATGACGCTGTTGGTAGCGGCCAACGGCCCCAGCTACGGCGGCGGCATGCAGATCGCCCCGCACGCCCGCCTCGATGACGGCCGCCTGGACATCGTCGCCGTGCGGAAAATGTCGCGCATCAAGCTCCTGTGGTGCTTCCCGGAAGTTTTCAGTGGAGGGCACTTGCGGCGCGAGGAAGTCAGCTTCTTCCGTTGCACACGTGCCCGCGTCGAATCCGCCAGCCCGCTCGACATCTTTGCCGACGGCGAATTCATGGGCCAAACGCCCGTGGATCTGACTCTGGTTCCCGGCGCCCTGCGTGTCATCGCACCGTGACAAACGCTCAGTAGGTAGTGGAAGTGCGCCGCCTGACGTCTACCACCTCGATCAAACGTTGCTCCTGGTGGAGGTCAAAGAAGATTCGGTAGCTGCCGACCCTGCGCCGCCACGCGGTCGGCTGGTCCTTAAGCCGGACGATGTCGCCGTCTAAGGGGTCTTCGGTCATGGACTGGAGGGCAGCTAGAATCCGCTTTTGGTCCACGGCGGGAAAACGTTCAAGCTGTTTTCTTACGCGTTTTGCGAGGAGAAGCGTCCAGGTCATGGCGCAGTTGATCCAAGCTTAAGTACTCACCGCGGCGGATCTCGGCCCTTCCGCGCCGAATCGCAGCCAACTCCCCGGCCGAAGGAGTCACGACTGGAAAGACTCGGGAAAAATACGTGCGCAGAGCTTCCCGGACCAGCTCGGAGCGTGTGCGATTCTCGAACTTCCGCACCCGCTCCACATCCCTGATCATGGCCGGGGGCAGGGATACAGTCATGGTTCGACGGGTTCTCATGGGTCTTACCAAATAACACCTAATCTTACCACTCCCGGACCGATCCTGTCGAGGCAAGCCGACTCGGGTTAGGCTTAACCGAGGTCCGGAACTTTCGGTAGAAAGGCGGGGTCTAAGAGTTAGGATGCAGGCAACGGCATTCCCAGCGCGCGAATTCTGGTGGACGGTAGCGCTTGAGGCCGCGGTCTTTTTTTCCCTTCCCACCTGGCGCGCGACGGTGGACAGGGCGTGGCCGACCGCTGCTCCCGGTGATTTCGCGATTGCCCTCGTAGCTGGCGCATCCGCCGCGATGCTCCTCTGCCACATAGCCCCTGCCTTTTGGATTCGAAGGGTCTCGGGTTTCGGAACTGTAGGTTGGAGGGCCGCCGCGCAATGGGCAATGGTCGCCTTGCTGTGTGCCGGTGCGGGAATTTGTCTAGGCCAGGTAGCCCGCGTCGCCGTCTTCTTGACCAGTCTCTGGAATGAAGACCGTGCATGGCACCCTGTTACAGCAGGGCTGGCGACGCTCACAATTGCTATCGGATCGGGCGCAATCGCTTGGGCGGGACTGAAGGTGCGTCGAGCCGCGACGCTGATTCTGTGCGCGGTGGGAATCGGCCTTACTGTGGGATTGCTGTTTGCCCAATGGCTAGGATTATCGTTCGCAGAGCTCTCGTTTCGTCCCGGTGAAATCAGTTTGAACGATCCGCACAAATTGTTCGTGGGAATGCTCCTCTCCGCGGCGCCGGTGATCGTTCTCGGCACGCGCATCGGGAGAATGCCGATCAGCCGGGGCAGGATCTGGTGGAGCGGGTTCGTCGGTGTCTGGGCCCCGCTGGTGGTCTCTGTGACGCTTTGTTCCCTGGCGAACGTCGCCGGCGCGCGGCTTCACTGGCGACCCTCCTTTCCGATCTGGTTCGCCTACGCCTTCGCTCTCTTTGGGGACCGGCCCATTCAGATTTCCTGGTCCCTGGCGACCCTCACTGTCTTGAGCCCGGGCGCGGTTTACGCCATATGGGTGAAGGACTCTACTGCCCAATGGGCCTGGCGTTGGAAAAGATCGGTTGCGGCGACCATCGCGATAGCCGGCTTCATTCATGGCGCGAGATTTTGGGATCAGTATACGTTTCTGGACCTGTACCGGCCGTGGTGCTGGACGCTGCTCTGCGGTAGCACCTTTCTGTGGCTGGCAGACCAAGTATTCAGCAGCCGCCGGTGAGGCATCTCGATATCGCCCGCACAAACAGGGATGCTATAGTTTCTCTCCTATGCCCAAGAACGTGGTGGACCTCGAAAAGAAATACCTTCTCCAAACCTACG
>CAYPHP010000624.1:0-3313 GCA_964410045.1 uncultured Acidobacteriota bacterium
TCGTGCTCCGGCCCTACTTAGCCAATATCGGCAAGCGTCTGGTCAAGACGCCCAAGGTCTATTTCACCGATACCGGAACACTCTGTTATCTGGCCGGACTGAAGGATCCGGAGCACGCCGCTTCCGGGCCGCTGGGCGGCGCCATCTTCGAAAGCGCAGTGCTCACGGAGATCGTCAAGGCCCTGTGGGGCCGGGGCCAGGAAGCGCGAGTGTACTTTTGGCGGACTTCCGCAGGCGCCGAAGTGGATCTAGTGGTGGAGTTCGACGGCAAGCTGGCACCCATCGAAGTGAAGCTCTCTGCCACTCCCCGGCCGGAGATGGCCCGCAGCATCCAGACCTTCCAAAAGGATTTCAAGAAGCGGGCGGGACCTGGGTTTGTGGTGCACCCCGGCGACATCCGCCTGCCGCTGGCGCCGGGAGTCAGCGCCCTCCCGTTTGGCGATCTGTGAGACGGAAGGAGGATCCACAAGCCAGCGCCAAGCAGGCGGTCTGGTGCTATAGTCGCGGTGGCCGTTGGGGTAATTGTGTGCGGAGGCTTACATGCGATCGGTGACAGTCTTCCTCACGTTGCTCATCCTTAGCTCCTGCGCTGCCACAGCTCAGTCACCAAGAGGCGCAGTCCCGCAGGAATTGGTGGCGAAGAGCGCCGAGTTCAACCGCCTTTACAAAGCGAAGCAGTACCGGGAAGCGCTCCAGATCGTCGCAGAACTGAACGACGCGGTCCTGCGGCTCGGAATGCAGGAGGCCTATGCCAACGGCCTGTACAACAAGGCCTGCGTACATGCGCTGTTGGGCGAGCGGCCGGAGGCGATGGCCGCGGTTCGCGCGTCGATTGCCGCTGGATACAAGAACTATCGGCAGATGGCTTCCGACTCGGATTTCCAATCGCTCCGCTCGATGCCGGAATTCAGGGCGGTCTTGGCCGAACTGAAAGAGACATACGGTCCGAGGCCGCTGGTGTTCGATCCCGCAGAGAAGGTCTCTCCATTCCCTTTGGTCTTCGATGAACCGAACGAGCCAAACCTCGCGCAACTGCGAAAAGAGTTCGAAATCGACGCCGCGATGGACGGAGCGAAGACCGGGTACGAACGGCTTCAGCGGATCACCGTCTGGGCCAGCAAGCAATGGCAGCACAGCTCGACGCAGATGGCCTCGAAGCCCGACCCGCTGACGATCCTGCGGGAGGCGCGAAGGGGAGGGCGTTTCATCTGCCGCGACTACGGCATCGTCGTGGCCGGCGTTGCGCAAGCCTACGGCCTGCCGGCGCGCGTGCTCAACTTACTTCCACGCGACGTCGAGACACGTTCGGAAGCGCACACGGTGGCCGAGGTCTGGGTGCCGGAATGGAAGAAATGGGTGATTGCTGACGGGCAATTTGGCGCCGTACCCGAACTTGACGGAACACCGCTGAACGCGCTGGAATTGCAGGCCGCCCTGGCTGCCGAGAAACCGGTGAAATGCATCGTTGGCAGCGACGTCTGCTCCAAGTGGCAGGATTTCATTCTGCCCAACATCTTCTACTTCAAGATCCAGCAAGACCAGCGCCGCTTCGCGGACAAGAAGAAGCCGGAACAGTTGGTGTTGGTCCCCAAGGGAGCCCCTTGGCCGCGGAAGTTCGCCGGCGGCAACGAAGAAGTGTTCTCCGGCGCGATCTACATTTCAAATCCCAGTTCGTTTTACGCCCCGCCCCGGGTTTACGCACCCTGAGGGTGCAAAGATGGAGCGGTGGCCTTGCGTTTTACGTGGGGACCCACTCAAGGCGTCGGCGAATGAACGCAAGCACCGGATCACGTTTGGAGAAACGACTGCGGTGTTTGATGATCCGTTGTCGGTGACGATCGCAGATCCGGATCATTCCAACGGCGAGCGAACCGCCGTGAAAGGCGAGTCTATGAAGAAGAAAACGAATAAAGACAGCATGCGCTCGCACTACGACTTTCGCGGTGGCGTCCGTGGCAAGTATGTCGCTCGCTATCGTGAGGGTACGAATGTGGCTTGTTGGACCCCGATGTCTCGGCTGTCTTCAAGAACGCGGAATCGGTAAACCGCGCTCTGCGAGCCTTGCTGCAAGCCCTGCCGGCGCGGTCTGCCTGACCCCTGCGCGCTTCACTTCCCTACCGCCGCAACCGCGTCTTCTGCTCCGCGTCCATCAGATTGGCGAGGATGTCATTGATGCGGGTCAGGTGCCCGGCGCCCTTCGACTTCAGCCACTCCAGCACACGAGAATCGAGACGTACGCTCACGGCGACCTTGGGCCGCCGGACGACCCGCAGCCGAACCATGCTGGCCAGTTGCTCCTTGGTCATGCGGGGGATGTCTGCGAAGTCGATGTGCGAGTCATCGCCCGCAGACTGAAGCGCGGCGATCCGACGCAGGGAACGCCGCTCCTGGTCAGTCCAGCGCCTGCCCTTGATATCTTCTGATCTCATGCTTTTCAGCCGCACGGGCTGAGATGATGCGGACGATCTCTTCGCCATGTTCTTCCTCCCGGTAGACGTGAGCAACGATCAGCACTGCCGCATATCCGGGTTCGATGGGGACCGCGCCAATGGCGTGCCATCGCTGCTCGCCCGTCTTTCTATCGATGCGGTCCGGGCAGACGAGGCACCGTTCATTCCTCGAAAACCAGAGCCGCCACTTCGAATGAGATCCCGCCATGCCGTTGCTGGTTGCGCTGGTTCTTGGCTTCAATTCCCATTCGTAGCGCATTTCGTATATACATGGTGTACTACATCAGGCGGGATTCTGAATCGGGATGTTGAAGGTCAGTTCCCCACCCAGGCCAGCAACAACTGCGCCAGAATGATCTTCGCGATCATGGCCACCGGATAGACCCCGGCGTAAGCCACGTTGGGCGCTTCGGACTTGGTCACGTCGCTGGCGAAAGCCAGGCACGCTGGCTGGGTCTGCACTCCGGAAGCCAGGCCCAGCAGCGCGTCGAGGGGAATCCGCAGAAACCGGTAGCCGACCCACAGCACGGTCAAGGTGACCGAAAACGTAATCGCCGCGCCGGCCAGCAGCATGGGCGCGCCGCTCGAGCGGATGGTTTGGGCGAACGCGTAGCCGGCGTTGACGCCGACTCCGGCGAGAAACAGTAGCAACCCGATCTGCCGCAACGTGAGGTTGGCGCCGAGCGGGACCACCCAGGAAATCCGTCCGGAGCGTTCCACTTTCCCCAGCACCAGCGCCACCAGCAGCGGACCTCCGGCCAGCCCCAGACGGATGGCGCCGCCGCCCGGCACAGGAATCGGGAACAGCCCCACCAACGCGCCCAGCACCATGCCGATAGCCACCGAGCCGAAATCGGTTTCCG
>CAYPHP010000625.1:0-3296 GCA_964410045.1 uncultured Acidobacteriota bacterium
CAACGCCACCTCCAACTACTGCGTCATGTACACCGCGAAGGGCGTCGCTTCCGTGATCGGCGGCGGACTCGGCGCGCTGATCTTCGAGCGCTCCGGAAGTTGGTCGGCGGCGCTTTACGGCAGCGCCGCTCTGGCGCTGATGTCGGGCTTGCTGGCCCTGGTCCTGCGCACCGTGCCCCTGCCGTCGAAACGGACCGTGGATGCCGGGCGAGTCGTGGTGATGCCTTGATCGCTTGGCCCAATCGCGCGCTGATGGTTTTCCTGCTGCTGGCCGGACCATTGATGGCCCAGCGCGGGACCGGCGAGCTGCGCATCCTGGTGACCGATCCGACTGGCGCAGGGCTGGAAGCCACCGTCGAGTTGGTCGGGCACGCCACGCAAGTCCGCATTGCCGCGGTCACCGCGCCCGACGGGCGATACCCGGCCAAGGCGCTGCCGTTTGGTCCCTACACGCTCCGGGTGGGACGCGACGGGTTCACGCCCTGGGCCGAGTTGGTGGAGATCCGCTCGGAGGTCCCGCTTGATCGGCGCGTGACCCTGGGCGTGGCGCCGCTGGAAACCACGGTGACGGTCACGGATTCCTCAACGCTGGTGGACCCGCATCGCACCAGCGCGTCGTTCCACCTGGGCTCCGACACGCTTCGCGAGCGCCGTGCCGCAACCGCGGGCAGGGCGGTGCTGGACCTGGTCCAGACCACGCCGGGGTGGCTCCTGGAAGCCAACGGCGTGCTGCATCCGCGCGGCTCCGAGTACGACACCCAGTACGTGATCGACGGGATTCCCATCACCGACAATCGCTCACCCGCCTTTGCCCCCGGCCTGGACGCCGACAACCTGCAGTCGATGACCGTGTTCACCGCCGGTTATCCGGCGGAGTACGGGCGCAAGCTCGGCGGCGTGATTGAAGTGAACAGCGGGCGCGACGCGCGGCCCGGCGCTCATGGCAGCGTGGCGATCGAGCGCGGAAGTTTTGGAAATCTGGGCGGGCAGTTCTTTGCCCAATACGCCGCCGGCCGGAACGTGGTCGCCGTCAACGGTGAGGTGGCGCGGACCGATCGTTTCCTGGATCCGCCGGTGGAGGAAAACTTCACCAACGTGGCCCTGCACCGATCCGCCGGCGGACGCTTCGAGCGCGATCTGACCGGGCAGCAGCGTCTGCGCCTGAGCGTCCAGAGCAGCCGAGCCACATTCCAACTGCCGAATGACGCCGAACAACAGGCCGCGGGCCAGCGCCAGGACCGGCGCAATTCGGAAACCATGGGCCAAGTTTCGTACCAGGCCATCCTGACGCCGCAGATCGTTGCCAGCGTCAGGGGCATGGCCCGCGATCTGACTGCGCGGTTGTGGTCTAACCCGTTGGCCACGCCGATTGTCGCGGACCAGGATCGCGGCTTCCGCGAAGGCTATGTCGGCGGCTCTGTCTCGTACCATCGCGGCCAGCACGAGTTGAAGGCCGGGGCCGACGCCGTCTTCACGTCCATCGACGAGCGGTTCGGCTACCTGCTGACGAATCCGGACCGCTTCGACGACGACATTCCGGCGCGGTTTCGCTTCGCCGACCACCGGCAGGGCCGCGAGCAGTCGCTGTTCGTCCAGGATCTGATCCGCGCCGGGCGCTGGACCCTGAGCGCCGGACTGCGGTGGGACCACTACCGCTTGGTCGTCGAGGAGAACGCGGTCAGCCCGCGTCTGGGAATCTCGTATGGCATTCCGGAGTCGAACCTGGTGCTGCGTGCGTCCTACGACCGGGCCTTCCAAACGCCCGCAGCCGAGAACCTGCTCCTGGCCAGTTCCCGCGCGGCGCAGCAGCTCACCGCCGAAACCACCGGCCTGCCGATCCGGCCGTCGCGCGGCGATTTCTATCAAGCAGGCTTCGCCAAGAGCTTGTTCGGCAAGGTCCGTCTCGATGGTAGCTACTTCCGCCGCAACATTCGCGACTTCGCGGATGACGATGTGTTCTTGAACACCGGCGTCAGCTTTCCCATTTCCTTCCGCCGCGCCGAGATTCAAGGCTTCGAAGCCCGGCTGGAAGTCCCGCGTTGGGGTCCCTTCTCAGGCCACGCCAGTTACGCCAATCTGGCGGGTCGCGGCCACCTGCCGATCACCGGCGGGCTGTTTCTTGAAGAGGATGCCGCACGATTGCTGGCCTCTACCGACAGCTTCCGGATCTCCCAGGAGCAGCGCAATACCGTGAGCGCGCGATTCCGCTATCAGATCCGGTCGCGCGCCTGGGTTGCTTTCGGTCTGTGGTACGGGAGCGGATTGCCCATCGAACGCGAGGACGATGGCGAAGGCCTGGCCGGCTTCGATCCGCGGATTCTGGCCCGGGTCGACTTAGGCAGAGGTCGGGTGCGGCCCTCGCACTCGCTGGATCTTTCGGCGGGAGTGGACCTGTGGAAGAAAGGCCCGCAGACACTTCGCCTGCAGGGCGACGTGCTCAACTTGTCCAACCGGCTGAACGTGATCAATTTCAGCGGGCTGTTCTCTGGAACAGCCCTAGCTCCGCCCCGCGCGTTTTCCATTCGGCTCAGGGCGGAGTTCTAGGGTGGCAGGCGCGGTTGGCTATTTCGCGGGGACCTTGCAGTCCTTCAGGGACTTGCTCTTCTCGTAGCACTTGCCTACGTCGTTCAGCTCTTTGGAAGCGGCCTTGGTATGGCAAGTCACGCAGTTCTTGCCTTCCTTCTTGGTGTACTCGGGCTTGGCAAAGCTGGCGGTAGCCGCAAAGGCTGTCAGGATCGCGCCCACGGCCATCAGTCTCAGCACTCGCATGGTAAATGGTCCTCCTATCCGTTAGATGGGCAAGCCAGGGGCCATCGCTAACTGCTTGTGAAATCGATGTTGGGAGGTCCGGTCGGGCGGGGAAGTTGGGGATTATGACCACTGTCAGAGCGTGAAATTTCGCAACACCTGCGGGTGCCGCGTCCGGCGACTTCGCCATAAGTGATTGACGGCTAACACTTTGACCTTTGTAGACTCTTTGGTCTCCAATTTGCCCGAGTAACAAGCGGAGGGGGACCGAGATGCCCAAGACACACGCACCGCAACAATCGACGCACCCGACAATGCAGTCGCCGAACCTCTGGACGGCTCGCGAGGCCTACCTGCTGGCTGGGATCACCTTGATGGCCGGCCTGGCGATCGGCTACCTGATTCGGGGCTCCTCGGCCCCGGTTGCCGCGGTAAGCGCTTCCGTTCCCGTCTCGGCGCCGGCATCGTCTGCGCCAGCTCCATCCGCCGAGTCCATGCGGGTGTTTGCCGATCCTTTGCTGCAAGCCCTGAAGATCGACCCGAACAAT
>CAYPHP010000626.1:0-3286 GCA_964410045.1 uncultured Acidobacteriota bacterium
TCAGCGGGAAGCATGGACCCAGCATGCGCAGTCCTGTGCCGTAGCGATCGAAGGTCGTGTCCAGCGTGACCGTCGCGCCGGCCGCACCCGCGCGAGCCAGCAACTCGGCCATCGGCGGCCCGTCAAGTTCCTTCAGCAACAACGCGCCACCGATGTGCAGCACGCGAGCTTGCTCCAGGAGCGGCTGCGGAAAGTGCTCGCCGCGCAGACCCCCGTTGGCGCCGGGGTGATGCAGGAAGCTGCGCTCGCCGTCCGGATTCACCAGCACGATACTGACCGCGGTGTGCCGCTCCGGGTCGCGACGGACGTGCGCCGTGCCCACGCCCGCCTGCGCCAGATTGCGGACCAGGAAATCACCGAACACGTCGCAGCCCACCGCGGTGACGATCTCCACCGGCACGCCGAGCCGCGCCAGGGTCAGCGCGGTGTTGTTAGTGCATCCGCCGCTGAACAGCCCGGTATGCTCCACCAGCTTTGAAGTTCCCGGGACCGGCAGCCCTTCAAACGGCCGGACCATCACGTCGGCCACGCTCTGGCCGCCGCAGACGACCAGCGTTTTCACGGCGCGGCAACCTGTTTCAGAAACGCCTCCAGGTCGCGATTGAACTTCTTGGGCTCTTCCATGCTGAGCATGTGCCCGGCAGCGGAATAAATGATGATCTTCGCGCCGGGAATCTTCTTGGCCGCTGTTTCCGACGCGCTGCGCACGTGCGGCTGGTCACCCGCGCCGATCAACACCAGCGTCGGCGTCTTCACCTGCTCCAGGCGGTCGAGTTGGCTGGGCTTGGATGGCGGCGCAGGACGCACTTTCATCAGCGCTTCAAACTGAAAGGCTTCCACCATCGCGGCCACTTGACGGCGCAGATCGGGCTTGGCATTCGCTTGTGCGAACAACGGATCGGAAAGCCAGCTTGCCCGCCATCCGGCGATCCCCTCCGTCTGATAGCGCTTCAGGCCTTCCATGAAGCGAGCCATGGCTTCGGGCGGTGTGGGCGCGCCTTCGACTCCCGGCGCCACCAGCGTCAGGCTGCGGACGCGGTCGGGATAGCGCAGGGCCAGCTCCAGCCCAAACGTTCCACCCATGGAATGGCCCACCACGTGGACGCGTCCGATCTTCAGATGATCGAGGAAGGCTACCAGGTACGCGGCGGCCTCGCTGCCTCCGCCCTGAGCGTTGGCCGGCGCTCCCGAGCGCCCATGAAACCAGGCATCGGGCATGATCAGCCGGTATTTCTTGGCCAGCGGCGACTGCGGCGCCCAGGTCCGGCCGTCCAGACTGAAGCCATGCAGCATCAGGACCGGCTCGCCGCGTCCACGCTCTTCGTAATGTATGCGGGCGCCGTTCACGACAACTTCGCCGGCTTGCAGCGGCAGGGCTAGGAGAAAGATCAGCGCGAATCTCATCCGGTGATCATAGATCAATTACCGTCCAAGCCGGTCCATCGCCTCGAAGACCTGCTCCGGCCGGAGACGCACGTAGTAGTCGGACGTCAGGTTTCTCCAGCGAACGATGCCCTGAGAATCGATCAGGAACTCGGCGGACCGGGCGATCGGTCCTTCCTCGGGACTCCCATGGACAAGGTCATAGCTGCGGATCGCCTTGTGCTCGTGATCGGAAAGGAAGGTGAAGGTAAACCCCGCCTTGCGGATGTGGTCCAAAGTCACGTCCGGCGGATCGACGCTCACACCCACCAGTTGGACCCGGCGTCGTTGAAAATCACTGAGGCGATCTTCGAAACTCCGTAACTCGGAGTTGCACGCTGGTCACCAATAGCCCCGGTAGAAGATCAGCAGCACCCACTGCCCGGGTGCGTACAAAGATGACAGGGTCACCGGCTTGCCGTTCGAGTCAGGCAACGTGAAATCGGGGGCCGGCTTGCCCACGGCGGGCGCGTTAGCCGCCTGAGGCATCTGCTTGGGAAACACGAAGTTCAAGTAGAGGAACGCGCCGAAGATCAATGTGCCAAACAGAGCCCAGAACGGACCGCGCACCTTGCCACGAAAGCGCTCGGGGTGCCGGAAGGCCCGGACCACGCCCAGGATCGCCAGTCCCAGGCCGCCGGCGAACAGAAGCAGGTTGACCCACGGGAAGTCGCGGGTGACCGGCCAGCGCACAAAGATGAAGAAGTAGCTGAGGAATGCGAACACCGAGACGGCGAAGCCCGCCTCGATCGCCAGATTCCAGTGCCGCTTCATAGACCGTCCATCTTATCTTGATGTAACCGCGCTGATCCAATCCGCGTTAACCTGAATGGGGGATCTCATGTTCTGGCGGCTTGTGGTGCTTGTCTTAAGTGCCGGTTTTGCCTGCGCCGGCACGATTCCCGCCGGGACCGACCTGGTGGTTCGCCTCGAATACAGCGTCGAGACCGCCAAGAAGGGCAAGTATCCCGAGACCTTCGAGGCGTGGCTGAGCGCGCCCGTAGTCTTGAATGGGCGGGAGATGCTGCCGTTGGGCACGGTGGTCAAAGGCGAAGTTCGCGGCAACAAGAAGCAAGTCATGCTGATTCCCAAACAACTCAACCTGCCCGACGGCCGCCGGTTGCCTTTCAACGCGTCGGTTCGGGCGCTGGATCGTGTAGACCTGGAACTCGAGGAGAAGGAAGGGACGATCTCGGCGAGCGGACGAAAGGCTGACGCCACCCGCGAGACCGCGAAGGGCGCGGAGACCGGCGCTGCGGTGGGCTTGGCGACCACCGGCCGAGCCAAAGACATGGCCATCGGCGCCGCGGTCGGAGCCGGCGCGGTGCTGGTCGGCCGCAGGATCACCAAACCCTACCACGGCCCTTTGATCCCCTTCGGTACGCAACTCACGTTGACATTGAACCGCCCGCTCGAAGTGCCGGACCGAGTAACCACAGATAAACACTGATAAACACAGATCAGATCTGTGTTCATCCGTGTTCATCAGTGGTTTCAGAGATATCATTAAGGATTATGCCTCGCTCATCCTCTCCGCTCACCGTTGGCAACAAGAGCTATCAGATCTACCGGCTGGACAAGTTCAACATCGCGCGGCTGCCGTTCTCGATGCGCGTGCTGCTCGAAAACCTGCTGCGCAATGAAGACGGGCGCTTCGTGCATCCCAACGACATCCAGGCCGTAGCCGACTGGAACCCGAAGGCGAAGCCGTCGAAGGAGATCAACTACATGCCGGCGCGCGTGGTGATGCAGGATTTCACCGGCGTGCCCGCGGTGGTGGACCTGGCGGCGATGCGCGAGGCTATTCGCAGCATGGGCGGCGATCCCAAGAAGATCAATCCGCTGCTGCCCACCGAGTTGGTGA
>CAYPHP010000627.1:0-3285 GCA_964410045.1 uncultured Acidobacteriota bacterium
AATTTCGGGCGAAGAATCGATGGATCACGGGCGGACACAATCGCTCCACCATTCAGAGCTTCTACGGTGCCGGGCAGGAAGACAACATCCGCACGACGCCCTTCGTGCTCGACGCCGGCGAACCCCCGGTGCTGCTCGGAAACGACGAGGGTGCAAATCCCGTGGAATTTGTCCTCCACGCCCTGGCGGCCTGCCTGACCACGTCGCTCGTCTACCATGCCGCGGCACGGGGCATCCGGATCGACTCGGTGGAATCGACGCTGGAAGGCGATCTCGATTTGCAGGGCTTCCTGGGCCTCTCGAATCAGGTCCGCCGGGGCTACAATGAAATCCGGGTGAATTTCGCGATCGCGACCAACGCGACGGCGGAGCAGTTGAAGGAGCTGACCAAGTTTTCGCCGGTCCACGACATCGTCTCAAACCCTGTGCCGGTGTCAATCAACATCCAAACCCGCTGATGGATCGGCCCGGCCCTCCCGCGGGAGGGCCGGGCCTCAAGCAGCCCTTGCCTACGAGGAGAATGACCGTGGCTATCAATCAACAAACACTGGAAGCCTCCATGGGGCGGGCCGTCAACGATCTTGCCGCCTCGATCTCAGCCCTGCTCCTATACATCGGAGATCCTGTCGATCACCATAAAGAATGCGACAGACAATCTCAGTCCGTTCCGCCCCCCCCCAGCACCCAATGCGCAACTCAAATAACGAAGGGAGAACATCATCATGACACGCATCATCGCATTCACCTACGGCACCGTCTGCTATCTAATATTTCTCGCCACCTTCCTGTACGGAGTGGCCTTCATCGGCAACATCGGCCCGATCAAGACCATCGACGGAGCCGCCACGGCTCCCTTTGGACAGGCGCTGCTGATCAACACGTTCCTCCTGGGCCTCTTCGCGGTGCAACACAGCGTGATGGCCCGGCCGGCCTTCAAACAATGGTGGACCCGCCTGGTCCCCAAGCCGGTTGAGCGGAGCACCTATGTGCTCTTCTCCAGCCTGACCCTGCTCCTGCTGTTCCATGCCTGGCAACCGATGGGAGGCACGGTCTGGGAGGTGAACGATCCGATCCTCCGAGGCGCGGTTTACGGCCTCTATGCCGGGGGCTGGTTCCTGATTCTCGTGGCGACGTTCCTGATCAATCACTTCGACCTGTTCGGCATGCGCCAGGTCTGGCTCCATCTCAAGAACCAGCCCTACACGCCGTTGAAGTTCTCGACGCCGGGGCTCTACCGCTATGTGCGCCATCCGCTCTATGTGGGCTGGCTGTTCACCTTCTGGGCAACCCCGACGATGACGGTTGCCCATCTGGTCTTCGCAGTCGCGACGACGGCCTACATTCTGATCGCCATCCGATGGGAAGAACGGGACCTGATCGACGCCCATGGGCAGGCGTATGGGCAATACCGCGAGGAGGTGCCGATGCTCATACCGGCCGTCCGGCCTTATGCACCGGCCGAAATCCGCACAAGCCCCGCGCGAGTCGCCTAAACCGTCGAGGCAGGTGTTCAGGTTGAACCGGACGCCTGCCTCGCGTCCCCCATCAAGGAGGTCGGACCATGAGAAATTTAACCGGTCCCAGGCAATCCCATAGGGAGCACCCATCAAGCAGCTGGCCCCGGGTCGGCATGGCAGGCGTCGCTTTCTTTCTGGTCAAGGGCATCCTGTGGCTGCTGGCGCCGGTTCTGTTCGCAGTCGTGCGCTAGCCGGCAGCCCCTGTCCGCTCCTGCTAAGCGGGGGTATGATCGTGCACCCGCACCGGCGTTACGGTTGATCCTCTGGACATCTCCGTCCGTTCGGGTTAGCGTTGAACCCGGCACTGATTCCACCCGCTTCACCAAGGAGGAAACTATGGCTCCCCCCATCGTGTTAATCATCCTGTTCGCAAGCACTCTGTTGATGCCGCCCATCACGACGGCGGGCGACAAGCCCGCCAAGAAAGGGGCCACCGTCAAAGAGGTCAAAGCGATGTCCGAAAAGGACCAGACGACGCTGGCCTTGAGCGCAGCTCCGGCGCACATCGCGAAAGAAGCCGGCATCATGATCTACGGCGCCGACGGCAAGCTGACCGAAACCAGGAAGAGCAGCAACGGCTTTACCTGCATCCCGACCGTGATGAATCTGCCGGATCCCGACCCCGTGTGCATGGACGCCCCTTCGCAGCAGTGGTTCACCGACATCATGAACAACGCGCCGAAACCGACGAACACCGTGCCCGGCATTGCCTACATGGCGCGGGGCGGATCCCATTTTGAAAAAGACGGGAAGGTGGTCATGTCCGGAGACGGTGCCAAGGTCGTGAAAGAACCCGCGCACTGGATGATCATGTGGCCCTTTGACCCGGCAGCCACAAAGCTCCCGACCGCGCCGAACTCCTCCGGCACCTATATCATGTTCGAGGGCAGTCCTTACGCTCATCTCATGGTGTATCAGGACCCCAGAAAAATGAAGTAACCGCCTCGGGCCCCGTGGACTGCCCCGCGGCTCTCCGCAGGGCAGCCGTTCCACGGAGGATGGCTTATGACTGTCTGTCCCCGACATGAACGGCCCTATAACAAAGGCTCTCGCACCCCCTTCCGCCGTCTGCCTACCCCATCTCGACCCACCCGGCACTGGCTCTACCACTTCCACCTGTCTCTTGGTAAAGTGACGTTCAGCGATCACCACCTCGCATGCTGATGCATAGAACTTGTCCAGCTCATTGCCAACCTGCTGCCGTCCGTCCGCGGTCTCGTTCACTTGTGGGACTCCTGGGTGTGCCACTGACGGCGCTCCTTTTGCTGAGTCCGCTCGCGTTCGCGGAGGAACGTCCGGCTCCCTCAGCGGAGCGGGTCGCCCAACAGGCCAAAGCCCTGTGGGAAAGCGGCGCGGTGTCAAGCGCCCTCGACCTGCTTGATCAGAGCCTCCACAACCATCCGCAGGCCCTGGCCCTCCACAAACTACGCGGTGATATCCTGGCCACATCCCGGGGGCCCCAACTGGCGGTCCAGGCCTATGACACCGTCCTCGCCGGGAACTCAACCGCACTCGATGTCCGATGGGCGAAATGGAGTGTCCTGGTCCGGTGGGGACAGGCGGAGGAATCCCTCGCCGAATTGCAACGCATCGCCCAGGTCGATGCACAAAACCCTTTAGCTCACCTGCGGCTCGCGCAGGAACTCCGGAAGCTCGACCGCCTGGAGGAGTCGCTGGAATCCTATAAGAAGGCCGTGGAACTAAGGCCTGACCTGCTCGGCTGGCGGCTCGCGCTGGCCCGGGCGCGGTTCGATGTGCTCGATTACGA
>CAYPHP010000628.1:0-3276 GCA_964410045.1 uncultured Acidobacteriota bacterium
CGGGATAGATCAGGTGTGCGGTCATCACCAGGTCCACGCCGGCGCGGACTGCGGCCTGAAAGGGAACCAGGTCGCCATCGACAATCTGCTGCCGCGTTCGAGTGACCGTGGCCAGCCCGCGGTGACTGTCCTGGGACGTATCGCCGTGTCCAGGAAAATGCTTGGCGCAGGCCCGCGTGCCACCCAAGTGCAGGCCGCGGACGGCGGCGGCCACCGCTGCGGCGACTCGCTGCGGATCTTGTCCGAACGATCGGGTGCCGATGATCGGGTTGCGCGGATTGGCGTTGACGTCGGAAACCGGGGCCAGGTCAGCGGCAATCCCCAGCGCGCGCAACTCGCGCCCGAACACCGCGTACATCGCTTCTACGTCCTTCGGTGACGTAGCGCCCAGCGCAAGGTTGCCCGGTCCTGCCGTGGCCTGAGGATTGAGCACGCTCCAAGCGCCTTCCTGATCGCAGGCCGCAAAGATGGGCAGGGAATGCGGCGTACCAGCGCCCAAACGCTGGAGCGCGTTGAGCAGTTCCACCGATTGCTCGATATCTCTCAGGTTGTCTTGGCTCAAGTAGACGCTGCCAACCAGGTACTTTCCGAGCATCGTTTCGGCTTGAGTCGCGGAATCTCCCTCGAAGGCCAGCAGGAAGAGCTGACCAACTTTCTCCTCCAGGCTGAGCGCGCTCACGTCCACCGGACGAACGGGCTGGGAAGAGCCCCGCACCATGGCCCCCGCAATAGCCGCGCCGAGAAATCCGCGCCGTGACAGCGTCATTTCACACTCCGATCGGAGAAGACGATTTCGCCGAACATGCTCGGCACATGGAAGTCCCTTTTCAACGTCGGCGACCAGGCCAGCGACGCGTGCGTCGGGCGCTGCTCCACGCGGTAGAGGCTCAGGCGCCAACGATCGCCGGGCTGCGGCGGAGTGCGGGGAGCGGGCACCACGTCTTTCAGCGGCAGGGCGATCTCGCAGGTCCATTCCTTATCGCCGGGCTTGCCGTCGACCGTGCCCAGCACCTGCACCGCCCATTTGAGCCTGGAGCTGTTCCAACTCTCGTAGGGCAGCGGCTTGCGAATATCCATCAGGAAGATGTCCAACATGGTTCCCAGCGGGTTCACTTCCAGCTCGATGTAGCTCGTTTGCCGGGGATCGGCCTGGATAAACACTTCGACTACTTCTTCCTCCCACAGGTAGGCGTCCCGTTTGGTCATGGTCGCCCAGATGTTTTCGTCCGGGACGCGAAAAGCGAAGTAGATGAACTGGTCGTCGTACAGGATCGTCGCCTCGGTCTTGATTGGACTGGGCGAGCCGTCCGCGTTGTTGACAAACGGTCCAACGGAAGGCGCGTTGATCCAGGCGGATTCATCGAGCTTTCCGTCTACATGAATGGGCTGGCTCGTTCTCCAGACCTCATAGACGGGCCGCGATGGAGATTGTGTCCAGGCCGCCAGCGCGAGAAAGACCACGAGGCTTCTCATGCGTCTACCTGGTCGAGCCTACCAGTTCCTTGCGCCGCGCAACATCGTTATCCGGAACCATCACCGCGACCCATGGCGCCGCGGTCGAAGCCATCTTCGCTTTCCAGGTCAGGCTTTCGGAGCGGCCGGTAAGTGTCACCGTCTTCTCGGCCTGTTCCACGATCAGGTTGTCCGCGCGAAGCGTGAAGGCGTGACGGCCATTCCCTGTCGCGGTCAGCCGCACGGTCACCTCGCCATTCGCGGAGGTGTCAGACTTCAGGTCCAGATCCAGGACGCGGCCGGGTTGCACGTCCAGATGGTAGGTTCCTCCTGGCAACAGCGTGACCGCAGCCTGCTGCCCGCCATGACGCACTCTGTAGTTGCCCTCGGCCAAGAATGCGCGGAACGTGCCGTCCACCGGCGCCAGCGATTGCACGGCGCCGGTACGCAGGTCTTCGAACTCCACAGGCTCTACCGCTCCCAATCTCACGCGTCCTTCCACCAGCGCGGGACCGGCCAGATCCTGCATCAGCCAGATCCAACGCGCCGCCGGATGTACCCAGTTTTCCTTGTAGACATAGCAATTCTGGGCCGGCCAGTAAGGCGCATCCGAATTGCCGCGGGTCTTCATTCCGACCGGCAGTGATCCAACGATGTCGCCGGTCAAGACGCTGTTCTGCTGCGTCCAATCGTAACCCTCTCCGTACATCGTGCTTTGGACGAACGGATTGCGCCCGACAACCCACTGGAGCTGCTTCTGCGCCAGTTCGGCGGCCGGCCAATCTCCGCGCAGGTGCGCAGCAGTCGAGAGTCCTTTGGCCTGCGAGAGCAGCAGCCCGTAATTACCGCGCCGCAGGAACCAAACCGGAAACGCCTTCAGATAATAGCCGCCACCCATCGGCATTCCCTGCAGCACCTGCTCGCGGAAGACTTCGCGCGTAGCTTGATACAGCGCACCCTTCTCCGGTACTTGCAGATACTCGTCGTCGCGGTAGACGTAGGCGGGCAGCACACTGTAAGGCTCAGTGGTACGGGCGCTCGATTTCTGATACTCGGAGTACAGCGCCACCGTCGCATACCACTTCATCCAGTCCGCGTGATCCGGAAACAATTGACATAAGCGAGCCAGGGCCACGATCGGCGCCTGGTCGTTGCCTCGGTGGAATTGATGGAAGATGGTCTTCTTGTCTGGACCCGTGTAGAAGAACCCGGCCAGTGGGAACTCCTTCCCGACGTAAGTCTTCTGTTGCGAGTCCATGATGATGCGGGCCAGTTCCACAGCCTTGTCCGCGTACTGCTTCCTGCCGGTGTCCTGGTAGAGTTCCAGCGAGGCCTGGATGCCGATTCCGGCTAGTTCCATCTCGGACGCCGCGAAGGCAGGCGTGCTCCAGGTTTCCGGACCTTCTTTCCCGGCGACCGCGTGTTTCCAATCGTCTTCCGCGATTCGCAGGCTGCGCGCGGCCAACTCCGGATCGGTGTTCTTGAGAACGCGGTAGGCCACCGCCTCCGCCGCCGCAGCGATGTAATTCACATTGGGATTGTTCTTGGCTTCGCGAGTGCGGTCGTCGGCATCGCCGAGAATCCCGTTGGTCCAGATGTTCATGCCGGCGAAGCCGATGCGGTAACCGCCTTCGAAGCGGACCTTCAAAAGCCAGTCCAGGCCCCACTTGGCCTCTTCGATTACGCGGCTGAGTAACGCGGGATCTTCGCCGCGGATCTGCAATCTCTCCGCCAGGGCGAACATCGCGTGCGTCGCTTCGCCGGTGTTGACCGCGCCTTGCGAGAGATCGCCGGCGTCGTGCCATCCGCCGTTCATGACGATCT
>CAYPHP010000629.1:0-3274 GCA_964410045.1 uncultured Acidobacteriota bacterium
CCTTGGTCGGCGTGTCGACGCCGTAATAGCAGGGCGAAACGGTGGGCGGACAACTGATGCGTAAGTGTACGGCCTTGGCGCCGGCTTCGCGAACCATGCGCACGATCTTGCGGCTGGTGGTGCCGCGCACGATGGAGTCGTCCACCAGAATCACGCGGTGTCCTTCCAGCACGTGGCGCACGGGATTCAGCTTCAGCTTCACGCCGAAATCGCGAATCGACTGTTCCGGCTCGATAAACGTGCGTCCCGCATAGTGGCTGCGGATCAGCCCCACACGGTACGGCAGTCCGGACACCAGGGCGTAGCCCAATGCGGCGGTGACCCCGGAATCGGGTACGGGCACCACAATATCGGCATCGGCCGGCGCTTCCCGCGCCAATTGTTGGCCCATCAGCTCGCGGGACTCCGCCACGGGACGTCCGAAGACCACGCTATCCGGACGGGAAAAGTAGACGTGCTCGAAGATGCAGTGCGCCGGGGGCAGCGGCTCGGCAAACTGGCGCACCGTCAGCCCGCCAGCGTCCACCACCACCATTTCTCCCGCCTTCACTTCTCCCTGGTACTTCGCTCCGAGCAGGTCAAAGGCGCAAGTTTCGGAAGCGAAAACGTGGCCGCCATCCGGCAACGTGCCATGGCACAAAGGACGGAATCCCCGCGGATCGCGGATGGCAAACAGCCGGTCCGCGGCCATGAGGATCAGCGAATATGCTCCTTCCACCTGGCGTAGCGCGTCGGCCACGGCATCGGCAAGGTCGTGACATCTGGACTGCGCGATCAGGTGGAGAATCACCTCGGTGTCGCTCGTAGTTTGGAAGATGGATCCGCTGGCTTCCAATCGTGAGCGTGCTTCGCGGGCGTTGGTCAGGTTTCCGTTGTGGGAGATCGCCAGGATGCCCTTGTTGCAAGTGACCGTGAGCGGCTGGGCGTTCTTCAGCGCGGTTTCTCCGGCGGTGGCGTAGCGGGTGTGCCCGGCGGCGATGTTCCCGCGCAGTTCCGCCAGCACCGGCTCGGTAAAGATCTCGGCGACGTGCCCCATGCCCTTGTGCGCGTAGAGCCGGCCGTGGTCGCAGGAAGTGATGCCGGAACTCTCCTGGCCGCGATGCTGCTGGGCGTACAAGCCCAGGTAGGTGAGCTTGGATGCTTCGCTATGCCCGTAGACGCCGATGATCGCGCACATGGTTAGGGTGATTTCACCACAAAGGCACAAAGAACACAAAGCACTACTGAACGCCCAGAGCTTTTTCGAGCGCGCCTGCCCAAGTTTGGTGCAGATCGCTTAACGGAACGCGAATGGATGACAGCACGAAGTCGGCGCCGCCGGTGACGCCCAGCTTGAGCCAGGTGATCTTGTGCCGAATGGCGGCGTCCTGAACTGCCGCGTGATTCTCTTCCGCGAAACTAATGACGTAGCGGGATGGTTCCTCGCCGAAGAGTGTCTGCAGAATGTCTCCAGGCGGCAACTCAGCATTGACGCCGACTCCGCCGAAACAGCATTCCGCCAACGCCACGGCCAGACCGCCGTCACTGACGTCGTGCGCCGACTCGATGACGCCGTCGCGCACGAGTTCCCGGCAGCAGGCCTGCACACGTTTCTCGAATTCAAGATCCAAGTCCGGAGGCAAGCCCCAGATCTGGCCGAGCACGGACTTGGCGTATTCCGTCGCTCCGAAGCCGGAATGGCCGTGGCGAAGGCCGAGCAGCATGACCACCCGTCCTGCTGCACGGAAGCGGCTGCCCACGTTGCGACCGGCCTGCTCCAGCAATCCGACAATGCCCATCACCGGCGTCGGATAGATCGGCTCGCCGAGCGTCTCGTTATAGAAGCTGACATTGCCGCCCGTGATTGGCGTCCCCAGCGCCTGACACGCTTCGCTCATGCCCGCGACCGCCTCGGCGAACTGCCACATCGTTTCTGGTTTCTCCGGACTTCCGAAGTTCAGGCAATTCGTGGCCGCAACCGGCTCCGCGCCCACGGCGCTGACGTTGCGGCAAGCCTCGGCGACGGCCAGGCGCGCGCCTTGCCTCGCATCGAGGAAGCAGTAACGGCCGTTGCCGTCGAGCGCCATGGCGATCCCTGCCCCCGTTTCCTTCACGCGCACGATCGCAGCATCGCCCACCGGACCGGCCACCGTGTTGGTCTGGACCATGTGGTCGTACTGCTCCGAGATCCAGCGCTTGGAGGCGATGGTCGGCACGGCCAGCAGTGTTTTCAAATCAGCAGCCCAGTCGCGACCTGTGGGCAGCGGCGACGGCGCATCCATTGGAACGCGTCGTGACGCGGGCTTTTGTGGACGCGCGTACACCGGCGCTTCGTCGGTCAGCGCGGAATTGGGAATGTCCGCCACCACCTGGCCGTGATGTTTCACGCGCAGGCGTCCATCATCGGTGACCACGCCGATTTCCGCTGCCTCCAGCCACCACTTCTTGAAGACCGCGAAGACTTCCTGCTCGCGTCCGCGTTGCGCCACCAGCAGCATTCGTTCCTGGGACTCGCTAAGCATGATCTCGTAAGGCGTCATGCCGGTTTCGCGCTGGGGAACCAGGTCCAACTCGATCTCGATTCCCGTGCCGCCCCGTCCGCCCATTTCGCAAGTGGAGCAGGTGAGCCCCGCAGCGCCCATATCCTGGATGCCCACCACCGCGCCCGTCCGCATCGCTTCCAGGCAAGCTTCGAGCAGCAGCTTCTCCATGAACGGATCGCCCACCTGAACGTTGGGACGCTTCTGGCGCGACTCCTCGTCGTCGGCAGTGAACTCGGCGGAGGCCAGCAAGGACGCGCCGTGGATGCCGTCGCGCCCGGTGCGCGATCCCACGTAGATCACCGGATTGCCGACTCCCGTCGCGCGGCCATAAAAAATCTCGTCGTGCCGGAAGATCCCCAAGGCGAACGCATTCACCAGCGGATTGGCGCTGTAGCACGGCTCGAAGACCGTTTCGCCACCCACAGTGGGCACGCCAAAACAGTTTCCGTAATGCGCGATCCCGCCAACCACGCCTTTGAGGATCCGCCGGTTTCGCGCGTCGTCAAGGGGGCCGAAGCGGAGGGAGTCCATCACCGCGATGGGCCGCGCGCCCATGGTGAAGATGTCGCGCAGGATCCCGCCGACGCCCGTCGCCGCGCCCTGAAACGGCTCGACGAAGCTCGGATGGTTATGCGACTCGATCTTGAAAGCACAAGCCCATCCGCCGCCAATGTCGATGATCCCGGCGTTCTCGCCGGGTCCTTGCAGCACGCGCGTGCTCTTGGTCGGTAGACCCTTCAGCAGAAGCCGCG
>CAYPHP010000630.1:0-3258 GCA_964410045.1 uncultured Acidobacteriota bacterium
CTCTTCGGCGCTGCCCATCCGCCCGATCGGCTGGTATTCCGAGAGCTTCTGGAACATTTCCTTCTCGCGGCCGGGATAGTTCTTGGCGAGATAGGCGTCCACGAACGGCGTGTGGATGCGGGCCGGGCAGATGCAATTGCAGCGGATACGCTTCATGTAGTCGGTGGCGATAGACTTGGTCATGGTCAGGACCGCGCCTTTGGACATCGAATAGGCGAAACGGTCGGCCACGCCGATCAGCGAAGCGATCGATGCCATGTTCAGGATCACGCCGCTGCCGCTGCGCAGCAGCAGCGGGATCGCGGCTTGCGAGCAGAGGAAGACGCCTTTGACGTTCACCTGGAAGATGCGGTCGAAGTCCTGCTCGGTGGTGGTTTCGGCGGTCCCGACGTGGGCGATGCCGGCGTTGTTCACCAGGATGTCGAGGCGGTCAAACTTCTCGAACGTCTCGCGGACGCTGGCAGCGTTTGAGACGTCGCAGGTGAAGTCAGCGCCGGGGCTGATATCCAGCACGGCGACCCGCGCGCCGGCCGCCGCGAACACCTTGGCAATGGCCTGACCGATCCCGGAGCAGGCCCCGGTGATCGCCGCCACTTTGCCGGTGAGTTGGAACATGACTTTCCAAGATATCACCAGCGCCGCGGTCTGTAGCGCTAACCTACTTCGCTTGTTGGATCTTCCCGCCCTTGGCCGACAGCATCAACTTCACCAGTTCTTCAGTGACCTTGGGCTCCAGACCTTCGGTGTGACCCTTGTCGAGGCGGACCACGTCGGCGACCACGCGGCCGTCCTTGCAGTCGGGATAGGTGAACACGTGGGCCTTGCCGCCCGCGGGAAGCAATCCCCAGGCCGGATTGGGCGGATTCTGGCGCGAACTGTCGTAGACGTAGCCGGGTTGCGTGTCGGCGATCTCCGCCGGCTTGCTGCGCGGACCACAGCCGTACTTGGCGGCCCAAGTAGATGCCTCTGGTACGCCTTTCTCATCCACTTCCCGCTGACCGGTGGTGTAGATGAAGGAGAAGTCGGCGTCCGGCGGCTCGCGCAGAGCCGCCATGGCCGCGGTCATCCCGGCGGCACCTCCCGCAGGAGCGGTCGGCGGGGTGGTGGCGCCTGCCGCGCGCGGAGGGCCGAACCCGCCGGCCGGACGGCCCGGCTGGCCGCCCAGCCGACCGCCCGACAGGCTCAGCCAGCCGTCTACTTTGTCTTTGAAGAAGTCGGTGCGCACGATCCGGTTGGAGGTCATGCCGCCCTGCGAGTGACCGGCCAGCCAAAACGCCTGGATGTTCTCCTTGCCGATTGTGCCCACCACGAAATTCACGATGTTCTGCAGGTACTCATCGTCCACCGCGGACCATGCCCGCGTCGGCGAGTTCGGCGTGGCGATCACCAGGCGGTACTTGTCCTTGAAGTCCAGAATCGGAAAGTAGTGGCGCTGCCAGTTGCCGTAGGAGCCGCCGCCATGCAAGCTCAGGATGAAGGTGACTTTTTCGCCTTGCTTCAGATCGCAGGGATAGTCGAGGAAGTAGGTGCGGCGCGTCTTCATCTCCACCGCCGGCCCTTGATTGATCACCCGGTCGCCGATGCAGTCCTTGTCCGGACAATGCAGAAACGGGGGTGTGGTGCAAGTGGCCCCGGCGAATTGGACGAGTTGTTGGGCGCTGGCAATTCCCGTGAGAGTCACCACCAGCAGTATCCGACCGAGCATTTCATTCCTCCTGTGCTTATCCGAGCAATCCTACGCTGCCGCCCCGCTTCTGCATGATCTCGCGCACCTCGCCGGTTGGGTCGATCTCCACGCGGCACGGAGTATCGAGGATCATCACCGCGCGGTTGGCCACCGAGTACGCCGGCCACTTTGGCAGGCCCTTGTGATTCGGACTGCCCGCGCGCGCCAGCGAGGCCCATGCTCCGGCGCTAGCCGCTTCCAACTCGCGCATCATCGGCTTCACCGGTCCAACCATGCTCTCGCTCAGGTCAATATGGTTGAAGACGAACGGAATCTCCAGAGTGTGCGGGGCGCGCAGACCCATTACCGGAGTCTCCCACGCCCAGACGTAGAGGAAAGTGGGCGCCTTCCCCAGCGCGGCGTGCCGCTCCGCCAGGCGGATGGAACTCATGGCCCCGGCGTCGGTGGAGATGTTGGTGGAAAGCTCATAGGGCGTGGCCTGGGGATATCGTTTGCGGTAGCTCGCGATGATCCGCGCGGCGTCGTCGCCCAGAATGCGCTTGGCGTTGGCCTCCAGACCTGCCTCATCCAGCTTGCCGTAGTTCGGCGAGTCGATGTCGTAGACCGTGCGCTCGGTCCGCGTATAGCCGACGATCAGCGGCACATCCGCAGCGAGAGGTGTCGCCGCCGGCTCGAAGGGATTTGCGGGCAACACCCGGCCATCCACAACGGTTCCGAATCGCGCTTTGTTGCCTGCCTCCATCAGCCGGTCCAAGGGGACCTGTTGCAGTTCGCGTCCCTGACCGCTCTTGAGCCCGAGTTCTTTGAGCAAGGCTTCGGCGGCTTGGCTGGCGCGTTCGCGGGTTCCGCCGCTGAGCGCGGCGCCGCTCTGAATTGCGGCCCGGTGGAAAAGTCCCTTGGCCGAGGGCATCCCCAGAAGAGTCGAAACTTTGGCCCCGCCTCCGGACTGGCCGAAGATCAGGACGCGCTTGGGATCGCCGCCAAAGGCGGCAATGTTGTCCCGCACCCACGCGAGCGCGGCGACCAGGTCCTGCTGCCCGATGTTGGCGCTGTTGGCGAAGTCCGGACCGCCTGCTTCGGCCAGGTAGAGATAGCCCAGGACATTCAGCCGGTGATTCACCGTCACCACCACGACGTCCTGATGCCGGGCCAGTCCCGCGCCGTCGTACCCGATGGATCCGCCCGTACCTTGGTCGAGCCCGCCGCCGTGGAACCACACCATCACCGGCCGTTTGCGCGCTTCGCCGGTCCCCGGCGTCCAAACGTTCAGATACAGGCAATCCTCGCTGAAGTCGCCCCGGTTGGTGGGACCAAGAATGCGAAAGAACTGCATCTGCTTCTCGCCGCGCGGGCGATTCGATTGCGGCGCGTAATGTCCAAACTCGAAGGCGTCGCGGACCCCGGCCCAGGCTTCCGGCGGACGGGGCGGCAGGAAGCGATTCGCGCCGCCCGTCGGCGCGCCGTAGGGAATGCCCTTGAAGGTGTGAATGCCGTTTTCCAGCCGTCCGCGGACCTTGCCGGAAGCGATTGAGACCACCGGCGTCGTGCCGTTTGGCGCGCTCCAGGCGTGC
>CAYPHP010000631.1:0-3249 GCA_964410045.1 uncultured Acidobacteriota bacterium
GATCCCTATGAACTGCTTGGACTACCGTCGGTGCGCACCTATGTCGCCGCGCTGGGCTATGCACCCGTTTGCGCTCGGGCCGCAGCCGAGGTCCTGTTTGGCGAGCGGGTGCCGGAAGGTCGCCTGCCCGTGAACGTGTCCTAGGCATCCGAATAGTTACGGTCCACCGGTTGACCTATTCATTTGACATCCCCACCATGGGCTGATACGCTTGGCTTCGGTATCGGGATTCTGCCTCTTGGTGATCACTGGCTACCGCTGTCTAGGGGGCCATCAGTGGAGGTGGGGTCGATGATACGCAATCTTCCGAAAACTTTCTTCTTAGCAATCCTTCTCCTAACCGTTCCGCTTTGGGGTCAGGTCGTGACCGGCACCGTGACGGGCACCGTTGTGGACGCCTCGGGCGCGGTCGTGGTGGGAGCCGAAGTCAGGCTGACCAACACCGGCACCGGCTTGGTGACAAAGGCGAAGACCGACGAAACTGGCTTCTTCCGGTTCCTACAACTACCCTCTGGGGTCTATTCCCTGGAAGCCGAAATGCAGGGCTTCAAGAAGTTCCGCCGCGATGGAATCATCGTGGAGGTGAACCGCTCGCTGTCGGTGCCCGTGGCCTTTGAAGTCGGACCCATGGCCCAGACTGTGGAAGTCAAGGGCGGAACACCATTACTCGAACCGAACAACGCGGTCTTGGGAACGGTAATGGACCTCCGCAAGGTGGACGAACTTCCGCTGAGCGGTCGCAACACCTTTGGCTTGGCCAACCTGATTCCCACGGTCCGCGGAATCGGTTACTTCGGCGGGTCCCTGCTGTCCACGTGGCGCATGGGTCAGGTGACGATCGGCGGTGGCGGCCCGATGTCCAACGGCTTTTTGGTGGACGGCATCGCCAATGAGAAGATGACCGACTTCAGCGCCATGGCTTTCCTGACGGTGGACGCCACTCAGGAATTCAAGGTCGAGACCAACGCCATGTCTGCGGAGTTCGGGCGCACCGGTGGCGGGATCATCAGCGTAATCAGCCGCAGCGGCACCAACCAGTTCCACGGCACGGTCTTTGATTTCCTGCGCAACGACCATCTGAACGCCAACGAGTGGTTCGCCAACGCCGGCAAACAGCCGCGCCCCGCCCTGCACGTCAACCAGTTCGGCGGCGCAATTGGCGGCCCGATCAAGAGAGACAAGCTGTTCTTCTTCGGCAACTACGAGGGATTCCGTGAGCGCCGGGCTGCGTCGCGCACGGTAACCGCGCCCACCGCTCTCCAGCGTACCGGCGATTTCTCGCAGACCTTGAATTCCGCCGGAGCGTTGATCCGGATCTTCGATCCGGCCAGCACGCGCGTTGATCCGGCCAATCCCGGCCGGTACATCCGCACACAGTTTCCGAACAACGTGATTCCGACGGCGCGCCTCAGCAACGTGGCTCGCAAGTCGCTTGAGTATTATCCAACGCCGAATCTGCCGGGCTTGCCTTTCAGCCAGGCTCAGAATTCCTATCAGGAATCCGCGGTCCCGGTCGACAAGGACACCTGGGGCGTGAAAATCGATTACCAACTCACTTCCAGCCGGCGTCTCTCCGGTCGGTACACGGACGATTCGCTGGACTGGGGCTTCGCCAACTACTTCGGCAACATCGCCGATGTCGACGGGCGCCACATCTTCATCCCGCGCAAGAGCGCCTTCATGCAATACACCGACGCCCTCACACCCACGCTGCTGGTGGACGCTAAGGTCGGTCTGAACCGGGAGAACGAGCATTCCGTTTCCCCGGCTGCGGGCCTGGATATCACCACCCTCGGGTTCCCGGCGTCCTATGCCTCGGCCATTCAGAAGAAGGGCGCAGGCGTCGGATTCCCGATTTACAACTTCAGCCTCGACGCCACTACCTTCGGACGCGGCGATTCCAACGGCAACCCATCCTCGACGGGAAGCGCCAGCGTGGCGCTGACCAAGATCAGCGGCAAGCATTCGCTCAAATCCGGCTACGAGATGCGCCTCTACCGGCGCAGCGATTGGGGAACCAACTTCAACGCCGGCTCCTTCACCTTCTCGCGAGGCTTCACCCAAGGGCCGGACCCCTTGACCGCTAGCACCACGGCGGGCTACGAGATGGCCTCCTTCCTGCTGGGAACGCCGTCCAGCGGGCAAGTCGGGATGACCGCCGACACCGCGGTCAGCGTGAACTACCACGCGTTCTACCTACAGGACGACTGGAAGATTACCCCGAAGTTGACTCTCAACCTGGGGATGCGTTGGGAATACGAAGGCCCGGCGGAAGACCGCTTCAACACCTACCCCAACTTCGATCCGTCGATGACCTCCCCGTTACAGGTTCCCGGGCTAGCTCTGAAAGGCGGGAACGTGTGGCCGGAAACCAACGGCTTACCCAAGGGCCTCACCGACCGAAGCTTCAATGATTTCGGACCGCGCTTTGGTTTTGCCTACCAACTGCGCCCGAAGATCGTGGTTCGCGGCGGCTACGGCATCATGTACATTCCCACCTTCGGACCGTCCGGCCTGGTGGCTACGGGAGCCGGATTCGCCATCATCACCCCGATGGTGACCTCGCTTGATGGCGGCCTAACTCCCGCCAATACACTCGATAATCCGTTCCCGCAAGGCCTGCAGCAACTCACCGGCAGCAGCGCCGGAGCACTGACCAGCGTGGGCGGGGCAGCGGCCGGACAGTTGCGCAATCAACTCCGCGGCTACACCCAGCAATGGAACTTCACTGTGCAATGTGAACCCTGGGCCAACTGGCTCTTCGAGGCGGCTTGGGTTGGCAATCACGGCTCCCGGCTGATCACCGGCAGCAATCTCAACTTCCTCCCCGATCAATACCTGTCGATGGGCAGCCAGCTCCTGACCTCGGTTCCCAACCCGTTCTTGGGGATCATCAAGACCGGAACGCTCTCCACGGCTACCGTCACCCGCCGACAGCTCCTGCTGCCGTTCCCGCAGTTCACCAGTGTCAGCGGCGGCAACACCTACTGGGGAAACTCCGTCTACCACGCTCTGGCGTTCAAGGTGGAGAAGCGCTTCTCGCGCGGTTACTCCCTGCTGGCGGCCTACACCGCATCCAAACTCATTGACGACGTTCCGGCTACCGGCCGGCCTGGTGCGGTGGCCACCAGCGGCGTGCAGAACTGGAACAATCTGCGCGGCGAGCGTTCCCGCAGCGCTCAGGACATCCCGCAGCGGCTGGTGCTCACCGCTCTTTGGGAAATCCCCTACAAGCCGGTCAACCCGTTC
>CAYPHP010000632.1:0-3248 GCA_964410045.1 uncultured Acidobacteriota bacterium
GCTGGCCTGAACTGATGCCGCTTTCTCCTGGGACCAATCTGGGCGTCTACGAAGTCTTGTCGCCCCTCGGCGCGGGCGGAATGGGCGAAGTGTATCGCGCCCGCGACGCCAAGCTGGGCCGGGACGTCGCGCTGAAAGTGCTGCCCGCGGCGGTCGCCGACGACCCCGAACGCCTGGCGCGCCTGCAACGCGAGGCGCAAGTGCTGGCCTCGCTGAACCATCCCAACATCGCGCACATCTACGGTCTGGAAGCACGGGCCTTGGTGATGGAACTGGTGGAAGGGCCGACGCTGGCCGAGCGGATCGCGGCCGGACCGATTCCCCTCGACGAAGCTCTGCCCCTTGCCCGGCAGGTCGCCGAGGCGCTCGAAGCCGCCCATGAAAAAGGGATCGTTCACCGCGATCTGAAGCCCGCCAACGTCAAGGTGACACCGCAGGGTTTGGTGAAGGTGCTCGACTTTGGATTGGCCAAAGCGCTGGAAGACTCTCCGGCCTCCGGTGAATTGGCCAACTCTCCTACTTTGAGCCTCGCCGCCACCAAGGCCGGGATCATCCTGGGCACGGCGGCGTACATGTCGCCGGAGCAGGCCAAGGGAAAACCAGTCGACCGTCGCGCCGACATCTGGGCCTTCGGTGTGGTGCTGCACGAGATGCTCACTGGACGGCAGATGTACGCCTCGGAAACCGTCTCCGAGACGCTGGCCTCAGTCCTGTTGAAGGAGCCGGCCCTCGATTCCCTGCCCGCGAACACGCCTTGGCACATACGGCAACTCCTGGAACGTTGCCTGCGGAAAGACCCGCGGTCGCGGCTGCGGGACATCGGTGAAGCGCGCGTGGTCCTGGAGGAAGCGCCGCAGCAGCCGGCCGGGACGTCAGCCAATCCGCAATCCGCAATCCGCATTCCGCGTTTGATGTGGGTCATGCTGAGTGGGCTTGTTGTCACGGCTGCGGTATCGCTCGGGCTCTTGTGGAAGGCCACCCGCCCCGCGCCCGCGCCTCCGCTCCAGCGCTTCAGCGTCGATCTCGGCCTGGACATCGGCGGAGTCACCACTTACGGCCCCGCAGCCGTCATCTCGCCGAATGGAACGCGGCTGGTATTTGCGGCCCGCTCGTCGGATGGCAAGATTCGGCTCCATACCCGGCTGCTCGACCAGGGCCAGGCGGCGCCGCTGGCCGGAACCGAGAACGCCCGCAGCCCCTTTTTCTCTCCCGATGGATCGTGGGTGGCTTTCTTTGCCGACGGCAAGTTGAAGAAGATCTCCGTACAAGGAGGGGCGACGGTCACTCTCTGCGATGCGCCGGACGATCGGGGAGGGAGTTGGGGAGAAGATGGCCAGATTGTCTTCACTCCCAACACCCGAAGCCCTCTCCTGCGGGTGTCCGACGCCGGAGGCGTGCCGACACCGATTACCGAATTCAGCAAGGACAAAGTGGAGGGTACCCATCGCTGGCCGCAGGTCGTTCCCGGAACCGGGGGGCAGGCCGTTCTGTTCGTCAGCGCGGCCGCAGCGAACTATGACGAGTCCGACATCCAGGTGCAGTCTCTGAAAACCGGGCAAAGAAGGCTCCTGCATCACGGCGGCACTTACGGCCGATTTCTACCCAGCGGCAGTGCTCCTGGGACTGGCCACCTGGTGTACGTTCATCAGGGCACGCTCTACGCGGCGCCGATGAATCTGAGCCGACAGGAACTCACCGGATCGGCCGTCCCCGTGCTCGAGGAGGTGGCCGCCAACAACTCTAACGGTGGCGCGCAGGTCGCCTTTTCCCACACCGGAATACTCGCCTTCCAGATGGGCAAAGGGGCCGGCGTTACGCGGATGGTCGCCTGGCTGGACAGTGCCGACAAGATTCAGCCTTTGCGCGCCGTAACGGGTAACTATCTCTTCCCGCGATTCTCCCCGGACGGGAAACGGCTGGCATTGACGGCAACAGACGGCGGCAACCTGGACGTGTGGGTCTACGAGTGGGAGCGAGATACCTGGTCGCGCTTGACCTTCGCTCCGGAGGCGGAAAGGAGCCCGGTGTGGTCTCCCAGCGGCAGGCACATGGCCTTCCAGTCCTTCCGCAATGGTCCCGGGAACATCTACTGGATACGCGCCGACGGCGCCGGAGATACCGTCCGCCTGTCAGAGAGCCAGAACGAACAATTACCCCACTCGTTCTCACCCGACGGCAAACGGCTGGCCTTCGTCGAACAGAGTCGCGAAACTGCGTGGGACATCTGGACCCTGCCGCTCGATCTGAGCGACCCGGACCATCCCAAGCCCGGCAAGCCGGAACTGTTTCTGCGGACTCCGTCCATCGAAGTGACACCGGCCTTCTCGCCGGACGGACGCTGGCTGGCTTACATGTCTCTGGAGTCGAGTGGACCTGAGGTGTACGTCCGGCCGTTTCCCGGTCCGGGAGGAAAATGGCAGGTCTCCACGGGCGGAGGCCTCATGCCGGTTTGGTCGCGCAATGGCCGGGAGTTGTTTTACCGGACTCCGGACAACCGCATCATGGTGGCCACATACACCGCAAAGGGCGACGCGTTCGCGCCTGAGAAGCCGCGGCGGTGGTCGGAGAGACGATTTCTGGAGACCGGCACTTTGCCGAACTTCGATCTGGCTCCGGACGGCAAGCGCTTCGCCGTGTTGATGGCCCCGGGAGGGGAGGCCGCGCCGCCGGCCCAGACCCACGTAACGTTCCTGCTGAACTTCTTCGACGAGTTGCGGCGGCGAGTGAAGTGAGAATCTCGCGCCAAGACGCAAAGACGCGAAGACGAACCTGGATTCCTTTGCGTCTTCGCGCCTTTGCGCGAGACCTCCGTGCCTGTGGCTGAAAACCTCCCATGAACATCGGACATTACGAGATCGGCGAGAAGCTGGGTGAAGGCGGGATGGGCGTGGTGTATCGCGCCCGCGACAGCAAACTGGGGCGCGAAGTGGCGTTCAAAGTCTTGCCTCCGGCGCTGGCTGATGACCCGGAACGCCTAGCGCGGCTACAGCGGGAAGCTCAGGTGCTGGCCTCGCTGAATCACCCCAACATCGCGCACATCTACGGCATCGAAGGCTCGGCGCTGGTCATGGAATACGTCCCGGGCGAGACGCTGCACGGTCCGGTGCCCGTGGACGAAGCGATGGCCATCGCCAAGCAAATCGCCGATGCCCTGGAGGCGGCGCACGAGAAAGGAATCATCCACCGCGACCTGAAACCGGCCAACGTGAAGCTGACGCCCGACGGCAAGGTTAAAGTGTTGGACTTCG
>CAYPHP010000633.1:0-3238 GCA_964410045.1 uncultured Acidobacteriota bacterium
TCCGCGGTCGCGGGACCTCCTTGCGCCACAACTCGCGGCCGGTCCTGGCGTTCAGGCAGATGGTCACCAGTTTGTTGTTCTCGCTGGCGGTCAGATAGACATGGCCGCCGGCCACCACCGGCGAAGATTGTCCAAAGGGGACCGCGGTTTTCCAGACCACATTCTTGGAGGGTGAAAACTCTACCGGGTAGCCGGTTGCGGAATCAACGCCCGATCCGTTGGGACCGCGGAATTGAGTCCACTGTGCGTGGACGCCTGGGACAGTCAGGAGCAGGCCCAGGACTACCAAGACCCAGAGAGCAGAACGATGAGCCTTCATGGTCGTTGGATTATACTGCGGCTATGAACCGACGTGAATTCGTCGTCTCCACGCTGGTCTGTGCGGTCGGACTCTCGGGTCAGCGAAAAACGCTCGCCCCTGACCTGGCTGCGCTGGCCGAGAGCAAAGGCTTCACGGTCTTCAACCGCGGCGTAAGCAGCTTGGACGACGGGGGCAAAAAGGGCGCGCGGCTGAGTGCCGGCCCAGGCGACGGCGTGGCCTACCTGCCGGGCATGGAGTTCGCCAACGGCGCAATCGAGTTTGACGTCAGGGGCAAGGACGTGCCGCAACAGAGCTTCGTCGGCGTGGCCTTTCATGGCGTGGACGGCGCCACTTACGACGCGATCTACTTCCGGCCGTTCAACTTCAAGACCGACGACCAGGCCAGACGCATCCGCGCGGTCCAGTACATCGCTCATCCCGTGAATACGTGGCAAAAGTTGCGAGCCGAACATCCCGGGAAATACGAGCAGCCGGTCAATCCTGTGCCCGATCCGAACGCGTGGTTCCACGCGCGCGTGGTGGTCGCCAGCCCGAAAGTAAGCGTCTTCGTCGGCGATGCCAAGGAGCCCTGTTTGGTGGTGGAGCAGTTGAGTGACCGCAAAAAAGGATTGGTCGGTCTGTGGGTGGGGAACATGTCCAGCGGCGATTTCGCCAACCTCACGATCGTTCCCGCCTAGACTGACAACGAACCGCATGCATCCACTCCCACTCGCTGTATCGTGTCTTGCCGCATGTCTCGCTTTCGGGCAGACCGCGGTGGCCCCGGCCGTCTATCGCATCACCCCGGTCCGACCCATCGCCGAACTGCGCGCCGAAGCCCTGCGCGCGACGCCTCCGAAGGAGGAAGGGAAGCGGGCGCCGGATCTCGCGGAACTGGTCAAGCTCGATCGCGGGATCAAGCTGGATATTCGCTACGCGACTTCGAACAACTTTCTCAGCACGCCGGTCTACACCCAGGCCCGGGCCTTCCTGCAACGGCCGGCGGCTGGGGCGCTGGTGCGCGTGAACAAGAAGCTGCGTCCGCAGGGCTACGGCCTGATCATCCACGACGCCTACCGCCCCTGGTACGTGACCAAGGTGTTTTGGGACGCTACGCCCGCCGATAAGCACATCTTCGTGGCCAATCCCGCCGAGGGGTCCAAGCACAATCGCGGATGCGCCGTGGACCTTTCCCTCTACGAATTGAAGACGGGCCAGGTGGTGGAGATGCCCAGTCTCTACGATGAAATGACCGAGCGCTCCTATTCGAGCTACGCGGGTGGCACGGACCAGCAGCGCCTGCGGCGCAAGATCCTGCGCGAGGCCATGGAGTCGGAGGGGTTCATTGTGAATCCCGAGGAGTGGTGGCACTTCGACTACCGCGCCTGGCGCGAGTATCCGATCCTGAACACGCCGTTCGAAAAGTTGGGACTTCGGTAGGGGCGGGCCCCCGCGCCCTCTTTCAAAAAAAGCTTGACAGCCTCCGGGCGGCCCTGTATATTACCATGCAGTTATGCAACTGACAGGTTATGGACAGACCGGTCCGGTCAGCCTGGACGCCACCTTCGCGGCGCTGGCCGATCCCACCCGGCGGGCGATCCTGGCCCGGCTGGCGCAGGGTGAGGCCTCGGTGCTGGAACTGGCCGAGCCGTTCGCCATGACCCAGCCGGCCATTTCCAAGCACTTGAAAGTTTTGGAGCGGGCCGGGCTGATCTCGCGCGGGCGCGAAGCGCAGCGCCGCCCCAGCCGCCTGGAGGCCCGTCCGCTGGCGGAAGCCAACCAATGGCTGGAAACCTACCGCCGGTTCTGGGAACATTCCTTCAAGCGGCTCGACGCATTGCTCGCACAGCTACAGTCTGGGAAGAAGAAATCCCCGAGAGGAAAACGCCAATGACCACAACTGGGACACTCACTATCACCACGCCAAGCGATCGTGAGATCGCCATGATCCGCGTCTTCGACGCCCCGCGCCGGCTGGTCTTCGACGCCTTGACCAAGCCCGAACTGGTCAGCCAGTGGCTGCTGGGACCGGACGGCTGGACCATGCCGGTCTGCGAGATCGACCTGCGGGTCGGCGGCCGCTATCACTACGTCTGGCGCAAAGGCGACAAGGAGATGGGCATCAGCGGCGTGTTTCGCGAGATTGTGCCGCCTGACCGCATCGTCAACACCGAGCAGTTCGACAACCCGTGGTATCCCGGCGAAGCCATCGTGACCAACACGCTGGTCGAGAAGGGTGGCAAGACGACGCTCACCCTGACCGTGGACTACGGTACCAAGGAAATCCGCGACGGCGTCCTGAAGTCGGGCATGGAGAAGGGCGTCTCGGTCAGCTACGACCGGCTGGCGAAGTTGCTGGCCGCGGGGAAAATCTAATGAAGGTTGGGCGAAGCGTTGGCGCAGTGCTGGCGGGCATGGTCGCGGGCATCGTGCTGTCCATCGGCACGGACATGGCGTTGCGCGCGGCGGGCATCTTCCCGCCGTTCGGGCAGCCCATGTCCGACGGGCTGTATCTGCTGGCGACGGTCTATCGCAGCGTGTACAACGTCGCCGGCGCCTACCTCACGGCGCGGCTGGCGCCCGATCGGCCGATGGGCCACGCGCTGGTCCTCGGCGCACTGGGTCTGGTTGCGTGCATTGTGGGCGCCGTCGCGACGTGGGACAAGGGACCGGACTTCGGGCCCAAGTGGTACTCCATCGCGCTAGTGGTTCTCGCCGTTCCCTGCGCGTGGCTGGGCGGCAAACTCGTGAAGACAAACTGAAGGGAGTTCATTATGGTGCTTACCAAGAACGAACTGATCTCGACTCTCCAAGAAGAAGTGCGGCTCCTGCTTCACCTGGCGTCGAAGGTTGATCCCGCGAAGCTCGACTACCGGCCTACGGCCAGGCAGCGCTCGACGCTGGAGTTGCTCCAATACCTGACCATCATGGGTCCGA
>CAYPHP010000634.1:0-3237 GCA_964410045.1 uncultured Acidobacteriota bacterium
GCGTAGACCAGCACGCGGCCCTTCGATTCCAGGCGGAATCCCAGGCAGCCTTGCGGATGGTTCAGTTGCGCGGTGCGCAGCACGGTGTCGTGGAAGGCCAGTGCGTCGTTGCACAGGTTGTAGAAGTGCCGGTGCGCGGACATCGCTTCCATGTTCACCGGAAAGTACGGATCGGTCATCTGCTCTTCCAGCGCCGCCTGCACCGACTGCGCCTGGCTGGGAAAGGAGTGGAAGAAAAAATAATTCTCCGGATTGTAGAGCGGTTCGAAGAAGGGAATGCCGTGGATGTGGTCCCAATGATAGTGGGACAGGAACATGTAGGCGTTGATGCTGCGATGCCCGTATTCCTCCAGCAGCTTCTTGCCGAGGGATCGCAGACCAGTGCCGCAGTCGAGAATGAAGATGTCGTTGGCGTCGTTGCGCACTTCGACGCACGAGGTGTTCCCGCCGTAGCGCAAGTTCTCGCGGAAAGGCGTCGGGGTCGACCCGCGCACTCCCCAGAAGCGAACCTTCATCGTCGTTGGTCCCCTCTGCCGATCCCGAAGATCCGGCCACGTGGGAGGATAATCAACGCTTGAGTATATGGAGGAGGGGAAGGGAAAACAAGGCGCTACTTGATCAGCTTCAGACGGCGTAGGTCGCTTTCTGTCCAGCCGATGTCATCCAGGAGTCCCCTCAGGAGTTTCGGTCCGTAGGTCTTCCGAGGATGGTAGTGAATGGCCACTCGAGCTCGCGAACCGCCGGCGTCCCTCTTTACGTAGACGAGCACCGCGCCATGGGTGTTGTCCAGCACCGATCGGTCTCTCGCGAGAGCGCTCATCAAGTCGTCAGCCGTGACGTTCTTCAGCTGGTTCCAGACATTTGGGCTAAAGGCCATTCCACGCTCAGATTTTGCAGCTTGCCGCGCGGGGGCGGGGCCTCCTGGTCCAGGGTCAGGTCAGGCCCGAGGGGCAGAGGATCGCGATGCTTGGCCAGAGAGGTGAGATAAGCCATGACAGCTTCTCGCAGGTTCTTGATGGCCTCTTTCTCGGTCTTTCCATCAACGTGCAGACCCTTGAGCGCCGGGCAGTAGGCATGAAACCCACCGTTATCCCGTTCGATCACGACCGACACGCTCAACTTCAGGGTAGCGGACATTACAGCGCTCCTCTGCTCGTAACAGTATTTCAAAGAGCGGGAAACCAAGCAAGTGATTCGCGCCGATCCGCTGGCTGCTGCCTCCTCACTTCACTGCCATCGTCGACGTGTTGCTGGGAACACCGCTCTGGGAAATCACCAATGGGACCGCGGCGCTTGATGTGATGCCCGCCGGGATCTGGACGTTCACTTGATACAGCCCCACGAATCCGGGAGTCAAGCCGGCAAAGTGGACCACCGCGGGCTGGCCGCCGATGGTGACGGTCACGGGTGTCGTGACGTTGGCGGGCGGATTGCTGGGAGCGGCTTGGCCGGTGGCGACGGCGCGGTCGACTGCGCCGAGACCGGTAGCGTAGACCACCACAATGTCGCCGGCGGCTGCCGGTGCGGCGCTGTCCACGACACGGCCTTGGACGTTGAGAATCGCGCCTTGCGTCGAGCCAGGCAGGGTGAAGATCCCGGGCCGCGCCGGCGCGATAGTGATCGTTTCCGGCAGCGTGATCGTGGTTGCGCCCTGCACTACCAACTGCTGGCGGGTGTTCGCTGGCAGCTCGAACGGCAGTTGCGCGTTGATCTGGCCGCTGCTCGCGTAGAACAGCGGAGCGTCGACGCCGCCAATGGTTAAGGTCGCTCCGCCGAGCGTGCGCGGCAGCGGAACACTCGATGCGTTTGCCGTCGCGGCCAGGTTCCGTCCGAAGATGGAGACGATGCTTCCCGGCGCCAGCGCCGCGTCGGAAGCGAAACTTGCGGCGTTCACAATCCCGCCGGCAAACAGCGCCGGTATCTTGTCGTTGCCCTCGACCTTGCCTTGCGCCAGAACTTCCGTCACCGGCAGGTCCGCAAGGCTGGCCCGCAGTGTCACGGTCACTTGCGCCGCAGCGACCACCGGCCGCCATGTAGCGCTGTAGATTCCGTTGCCCAGGCTGGCCAGCGTGACCGGCGGATCACCGTTCGAGAACGTGGCAAACACCGATGCGGCGTTGACCGGATTCGCGCAGTCGTCCACGAGCTGCACTTCGAGGCTGGTCCCGGACCCGGCGGTCGCACTGAAGCTCTTACCCAAGGTGCGGTCCGCGGCGAACAGCTTTTGCGGCGTGCAGGCGGTTGCGCCGGAACCTGAAGCGGCGCCGAGCGGCGTTCCGGCTACGACAAAGATGATCTCCACCGCCTGAGGATTGCTGCCGTCGCTGAATTGAAAGGTCAGCGCGCCGCGATAGACGCCCGGCGCGACGAGACGCGCCGCCGCCGCCCGCGCTGGGAGCGTCTCTATGTCTTGAACGCCGGGAAAGACGCGCCGGTCCGCCGCTGCCAGGCGGTCGGCGACGACCTGGTGATCCTCAGCGCCGACGCCGCCCCGCCGCGAACGCTCTCCTTGCGCCGTCACCGCCTCGTCGACGTGATCCGCGGGGAAGTGCTCTGGGTGGGGCGGACGTTATGACCGCACAGGTCGCAGGGGCAGGTGCTCTACACGCGCGTTCAACGGACGGCCGGCAGATCCAACCAACCGAAGAGACCTCCGGTCACGATTTCGCAGCTGGAGCTCGAAATGTCCTTCGAATTACCTTGCTCGACCGAGACGATGGTCAACCCGAAGGGCCAGGGCGTGAAGAAGCATGACCCGCGCTTTCGGACGACCAGCAGGCTGCCTCCATCGGGCGACCATACGGGTTGGCCGCCGTTGCCCGATCCGCCGGTGGTCCTTCCCCGCAAAGAGGAAATGTCTGCCAGAAGGATCTTCCCTTCGCGCAGCGCTGCGATTTTGAGTCCGTCATTTGACCAAGCCGCCCACCAGGCTCCGTTAGTCCCCGTAATGGCTGCGATATCGCCGGACTCCAAGTTGAGCAGTCCGAGCCCCTTACCGGAATGGGCTACTGCACATTTGCCGTCGGGGGAGATTGGGCCTTGCTCGCACCGTGCAGAAGTCACGGACTTCAATGCACGAACGCGGCCGACACTCGGATCGACCTCAAAATTGCCGCAGTCCCACTTGCCACCGGAACTGAGGAAGCCGACGACAAACAGTTTGCCTGAGCCGGATACCGTGAGATGCACGATGCGGCCGAATTCAGAAGTACCTTCCACGACGCTCACTCGGGGCGG
>CAYPHP010000635.1:0-3236 GCA_964410045.1 uncultured Acidobacteriota bacterium
TTACCGCCACCTGCTTGCGGTTAGCCAGGAGGGGACATGGGAGCGGTGGATCGCGTTCTTCCTGAGGGGCGTGATGGAGCAAGCCCAGGACGCCCTGCGGCGATCACAACGGCTTCTGGACCTCCGCCAGCGGTACACCAAGAGCTTCCAATCGGCACGAAGCTCGGGGCTTCTGCTGAAGCTGATTGACCAACTGTTCCGCCGCCCGGCAATCTCCATCGGAGAGGCGGCCACGGTTCTGGACGTGAGCTGGCCGGCAGCCCAACAACATGTCCGCAAGCTCATCGACGCCGGGGTTCTCAAGCAAGTCGGGTCCGGTAAACGGAACCGCCTGTTCATGGCCTCCAAGATCTTGGCGATTCTGGAAGCCCCTGAAGCCTAACCCCGGCAGGGTTTGACAACACCCCGCGGTCCCGATATTCTTTTCCATACCCACAAGACAAAACATGATCAAAGTCGAAGGTCTCACGAAGAGGTATGGCCGGGCGACGGCCGTAAACAACATCAGCTTCGAGGTCCAGAAAGGCGACACTGTCGGCTTCCTGGGTCCGAATGGCGCCGGCAAGACCACCACCATGCGGGTGCTGACCTGCTTCTTGCCCCCCACCGACGGCCAGGTGACGGTGGCCGGGTTCGACGTCCAGAAACAGCCGCTGGAGGTCAAGAAGCGCATCGGCTACCTGCCGGAGACCCCGCCGCTCTACCCGGAAATGGAGGTTCACGAATACCTCCGGTTCGCCGGGCGGATCAAGGGCGTATCGGGCAAGGACATCGGACGGCGCGTCGACGAGGTGATGGAACGCTGCGCCCTGACCGATGTGCGCTCCAAGCTGATCAGCAAGCTCTCCAAGGGCTATCGGCAGCGTGTGGGGCTGGCCCAGGCGCTGATCCATAACCCCGACGTGCTGATCCTGGATGAGCCTACCGCCGGCCTCGACCCCAAGCAGATCATCGAGACCCGCAAGCTCATCCACAGCCTTTCCGGCGAGCACACCATCATCCTGAGCACGCATATTCTGCCGGAGGTTTCCAGCACCTGCCAGCGGGTGATCATCATCAACCAAGGGCACTTGGAAGCCATCGACACCCCGGAAAACCTGACCGCGCGGCTGCAGGGCCACGAGACGATTTTCACCGAGGTGGAAGGACCGGCCGAACAGGTGGCCGCCAAACTTCAGGCGATCAAGGGCGTCAGCCGGGTCTCCTGGAAGGACGGCCGGGCCGGGCGCACCCAATTCGAAGTCGCCGCCACCAAGGACCACTACCTGCGCGCGGAGATCGCAAGCCTGGTGGTGCAATCCGGCTGGAAGCTGCATGAATTGCGACCGATCGGCCTCAGCCTCGAGGAAATCTTCCTGAAGCTGACCACCGACGACAAGGCCGCCGAAAAGACCGACGGAGGAGAGCAGTGAGCAACATCTGGATCCTGGCCCGCAAAGAGCTGAAGAGCTACTTCTCCAGCCCCATCGCCTACATCGTGCTGGCCATGAGCGCGCTGATCTTCGGCTATTTCTTCTACGCCACCACCGCCGCGTTCATGCAGACCAGCCTGCGCGCGGCGATGCAACGAGGCATGGCGCCGCCGATGAACCTGAACGACTACATCGTGCGACCGATGCTGATGAACATCAGCGTCATCAGCCTGTTTCTGCTGCCCATGATCAGCATGCGCTTGTTCGCCGAGGAAAAGCGCAGCGGTACCATGGAGCTGCTGCTGACCTCGCCGCTGCGCGACCTGGAGATCATCCTGGGCAAGTGGCTGGCCGCCCTGATCCTGTACTGCTGTCTCCTGTTGCTCACCTTCTTGAACCTGGGCTTTCTCTTCCTGCACGGGCAGCCGGACTGGCGCATGATGGCCGTGGGCTTCCTGGGCTTGGTCCTGCAGGGAGCCACCTACCTGGGCCTGGGGGCGTTCATCTCGACAACCACGCGCAATCAGATCATCGCCTCCAGCGTTACCTTTGCTGTGTTCCTGATCCTGTACGTCCTCGACTGGATCACCATTTTCAACACCTCCATGGTAGGCAAGGTGATTTCGTATCTCTCGATCACCTCGCACTACGAATCGTTCGCCCGCGGGGTGATTGACCTGAAGGACGTGGTCTATTACTTGTCCGCGATCTTCCTGGGCCTGTTCCTGACCTCGCGCTCGCTCGAAGCGCTGAAGTGGAGGGCATAGGCGATGAAGCTCCCCTTCCAACAGCAGACGCGGCAGATGCGGTACGGCGCCTTCGTAACGATGTACCTGATGGTGGTGCTGGCAATCCTCTCGGCGGCCAACTATCTGGCCGACCGCTACAACAAGACGTACGACGCCACCAGCAACAAGCTCTACACCTTGTCCGACCAGACCAAGAAAGTGGTCGGCAACCTGAAGCAGGACGTCAAGTTCCTGTACTTCGACAAGACTGAAAGTTTCGGCAGCAGCCGGTTCGGTCCCAGCCCGCGCGACATGCTTACCCGGTACAGCAATCTTTCGCCGAGGGTCAGCGTGGAGTACGTGGACCCGGTCCGCAAGCCCAAGGTAGCTCAGGACTACAAGATCAGCGCGACGGGAACCACCATCGTCGAAGTGGCTGGGAGACGCGAGGAAGCCAAGGGCCTGAGTGAAGAGCAGCTCACCAACGCCCTGATCCGCGCTCTGAAGACCGAGAAGCGCACGGCGTGCTTCGTTGCCGGGCACGGCGAACCGGCGCTCGATGACACCGGCCGTCAGGGCTTTTCCGGAGTGAAGGACGCGTTGGAGTCCAACAATTACGCCACCAAGACCATCACCCTGCAGGAGAAGGACGCGACCGTACCCCAGGATTGCTCGGTGCTGGTGGAAGCGGGCCCGCGCACTGACCTGGTGGAGCCGGAGACCGCGGCGATCAAGAAGTTCGTGGAAGGCGGCGGGCGGGCACTGATCATGCTGCCGGCGCCGACCAAGGGCATCGCCACTGGCGGGCTTGAAAAGACTTTGGCCGAGTGGGCCGTGACCGTGGAGCACAACCTCGTGGTGGACCTAAGCGGCGTCGGCCAGCTCTTCGGCGGCAGTGAACTTTCCCCGCTGGTGGCCAGCTACGAGTCGCATGCGATTACCAAGGAGATGGGCCGCGTCCCGACCATTCATCCGCTGGTGCGCAGTTTGGTGCCGGGCACGGGCAAGGATCGTGTCTCGGTCGAGAAGCTCTACAGCACCAGTGCCAAGAGTTTTGCGGTGACGGATCTCAGCTCTCCCGAGTTGAAGATCGATC
>CAYPHP010000636.1:0-3233 GCA_964410045.1 uncultured Acidobacteriota bacterium
GCGCCGGTTGGCGGATTGCTGCAGTCGTGCGGTTTGCTCGCCGGCAAAGCGACGGATGGAACTCAGCACCGGATCAACCGAGGCGCGGAGCGAGGCGCGACGTTCCGCGGGCGCCAAGCGCAGTGTAGAAAGCACCGCTTCCTGATCGCGATCGGCGTTGTAGTTGATCTTGCCCATGCCCCAGTACAGCTCGCGCCCCAAAGTTTGGGTGTCGGGCGCCACGAGTGCGCGGTCCAGATACGGACCCACGGCGCGAAGCGCGTTCTCGTAGCTGCGTTGGAGCGTGATCTCCGCCAGCCAGGGAATCTCCTCCTCGCCGGCCGACGCCAGGTAATAAAGATAGGAACCCACCACCGCGCTCAAGTCGCGAAGCGAGCGCGGGTCCACGCGGTCCAGCGTGTCTTCGCTGTTGTGATGTACGTTCACGGCGCCGCTACTGCCGGCCGCTGAGACCGTGGGAATGCCGATCGCCGGATCGCTGGGGTAACTGTCGGTGGTCGCGCTGTAGGGAAGCGCCCGCGGGAAGCGACCGCGCATTCCGGCGTAGTAGCTCTCCGCAGCGCGGATGATCAAAGCGTCCTGATAGGACCGGTTGACGTCCGGATTCACGCGGAAGTTGTACGCCCCCAGTACGTCGTTGGCGCCCGCCGCGGTGTCCATGCAGATCGCGCCGATGGTGCGCTTGATCACCTCCGGGTGCGTGGCGATGTAGTGGGCGGAGCCATAGTCCTCGGGCATCGCCAGGATGCGGATGCTGCGCCGCGGACGCGGCAGCTTGCCGGCCTCGATGGCGCGGTTCACGGCGGCTAGCGCTTCCAGCATTCCCGCAACTCCGGTGGCGTTGTCCTGGGCTCCTAATTCGAATCCATGGCCCAGCTCCAACACTTCCTCATCCGAGCCGCTGCCCTGGATGATTCCGGTCACATAGGGGTAGGAACCGCTGTAGTAGCGCGTGTCCGCCACAGCCTTCACGCGTACTTTCAACCCGCGGCCCAGCAGTCCGCGCAAATAGGCGCCTGACTTTGGAGTGATGGAGAAACCCACCACCGGGCTGCTGACCTTGGTGTAGCCCCAACCGTGATCGCCCCACGCGTTCACCCAGTAGTGCCCGTTGGTCAGATCGCGATTCTCGGTCAGATCGCTGATCACACCCGCCGCGCCCATTTTGTGGAGTTCCGCTTTCAAAGCGCCGCGCTCTGCCAAGTCGCGGGGGATTTCCACGAGGACCATCTTGCCCTTCACGTCCAGACTCTTCAGCGACTGAAGATTCGTGGACCGCAGCTCCACGACCTCCGCGGTGATGCCGCCTGGCGGTGTTGCGCCGCTCCACATGATCAGGGAAGCGGGTTGCTGGCTGTAGTCCGCGAGCAGGCGCATCTCAGGCGGCGCGGCCGGCTCCACGATTTCCAGCTTGGCCTGCTTGACGTCCCACGCGAGCGGCATGGTCCAGAAGCCGGACTGCCAGACACCGTCGGCAGGTGCGGCGAGCATCTCTACATTGCGCAGGCCGATAGCCTTCATGGTTTCGTGAATGTAATGGGCGCTCTGCTGATACCGCGCGAAATCGGACCAACGGTCCAGCACATGCATCCGCACTACGAAGTCCATGGCCTCGTTAGGCTGGACCTCGGCGCGGACTTCGCGGACCACTTTGTCGATCGACAGCGCGGGATGGACCGTCTGTGCCGAAGCCGAAAGAAGGAATAGAAGGGCAAGGAGCGGTAAGGCCTTCATTTGGGTCGGAACCTCCCAAGTCAACCTATCAACCGGTCAACCGAATGTCAATCTCTTGACATCATACGGAAGACCGAATATTATCCGAAACGGCATGCAGGTTCTGGACAAGCAGCTACCTATCCCGCTGTATCACCAGCTCAAGTCGATCATTCAAGGTCAGATCCATGCGGGAGAACTCCAGCCGAACGACCGTCTGCCCGCTGAGGAAGAGATGGCGGAGCGGTACGGGGTCAGCAAGGCCACCGTGCGGCAAGCCCTGAACGAACTGGCCCTGGAAGGGTTGCTCCGGCGCGAGCAGGGGCGCGGCACGTTCGTGGCGGAACCCAGGCTTGGACACGGTCCGCGAGAGCTGAGCAGCTTTACCCAGGAGATGGGCAAGTATGGATTGCGCCCGAATTCCCGTGTGCTGGCGAGCGAAGAGATCGAGGCCGATGCGGCCGTGGCTGAAAAACTGCGGCTGAAGCCCGGCGACCGCGCGTTCCGTCTGCGGCGGTTGCGGCTGGCAGACGGGGAGCCGATGGGGCTGCAAACGGCTTTCGTTCCTGCAGACCTGGTCCCGAACCTGGCTGGCGAAGACTTTGAACGGAGTTCGCTTTACGAGGTTCTCGAAAAGAAGTTTGGCTTAGTTCCGGCTCGGGCGCAGGAGACCCACTTCGCCGTCGTGCTCGGGCACGAGGAAGCGAAGTTGCTAGGTGTGGCGGATGGCTCTCCGGGTTTGGCCGCGGAACGAGTGACTTTTCTCAGCTCCGGTCGCCCGCTGGAGTTGGTTCATTCGGTCATGCGTGGCGATCGCTACAAGATCTTTTTGGACCTGACGCGCAGCGGCGGCTGAGTGTGCCATCTAATCACGTCTTAGCGATCGACTTGGGGGGCTCCAAGGTGGCTTCCGCACTGGTGGATCGCCGCGGGCGCATCACCGTAATGCGCGGCGAAGCAACCGACTGCAGTTCAACTACCAGCGTCCTCGAACAACTCAAGCGTGTAGCGGGGCGGGTCCGCGGCCGCGTCGCCGCGGTCGGCGTCACGGTACCGGGGTTGGCCCGCAAAGACGGCACTGTGTGGGCCCCGAACTTGCCGGGCTGGACCCGTCAACCGTTGCGCCGCGAGCTGGAGCGGGTAGCCGGTGTGCCGGTCGCCGTCGAAAGCGACCGCAACTGCGCCGTGCTGGGCGAAGCCTGGCAAGGGGCGGCGCGCGGCTGCGACGATGTGGTCTGCCTGATCGTCGGGACCGGAATTGGCGCGGGCATCCTGTCCGCCGGCCGCCTGATCCGCGGGCCTGACGAGCTTTCCGGCTGTGCCGGATGGCTGGCGATTACCGATGATCCCAAAGCCGAGTATCGCCGTTGTGGAATTCTGGAGAGCCTGGCGGCGGGTCCGGCCATCGCCGGGCTCCTGCTCTCCCACCCCGCGCTCGTGAGTCTCCCCCTCCTCCTCGCGGGTGGCCTGAAGATCGTCTACGACCTCTTGCTGCTCTGGGGGTTCCGCGCGATCCGCGC
>CAYPHP010000637.1:0-3232 GCA_964410045.1 uncultured Acidobacteriota bacterium
TTTCTGCGCGAGGAGGAGCGGTTTCAGAAGTTGCTTCGGGCGATGGGATTGTGAGCCTAACCTGCGAGCGGGTTTCGCCAGCGTAACCCTCGTTCTGACCAAAGCAGTAAGCCACGTTGGCAAGCGCACTCGCCAACGTGGCCTCAGCTGTTTCGATCTTGTTCGGCTACGCCTTCTTGCGGAAGGTCCGCGCAAGGCCGGCCAGACCGCTGCCTAGGAGAAGGAGAGTAGCGGGTTCCGGAACGGGAGCGTGGCCATCCTCGTTGATTGAGAGATCGTCGGCTACCCAGTATTGCCCTTGGCTGCTGAGCACGGCGCTCTGGATGCCGAGTCCAGCGATGCTCAAGAACACGTACTGACCGCCGGTGTTGGAGAGGCTGATGGTATCCACCACACTACCGGAGCCGCCCGCACCGTCGAATCCAGTCAGCGTAAACGAGTAGGAGCTTCCGGACCCGACGTGGACCGAGACCGAACTTACCAAGCCCAGGAAGTCAATCACCTCTGGGCCAGTGGCGTACGTGCCGGTGTTGAACGCCAGGAAATCGGTTCCGCTCAACGCACCCACTCCGAAGTTGCCGCACTGGTTCAGGATGGCGCCGCCACCGCTGAAACTGACCCCGCCGTAAGAGGCTAAGGCTGACGTCTGGCCAAAAGTGCAAGGCGCGCCGGTGCCGTCGAACGAGAGTGTGGTGGCCGAAAGCGGTACGCAGACCGCACAAATTGCCAGGATACAGAATAGTCTTTTCATTACCCCCCCAGAAGGTTGTCTAGCAAGCATCCTCTTGGTGCGCAATTCATGTTCCAAAAGTTCAGGTCTGCAAGATGAGCAAAATGCACGGTTTCGTGATTGGGAAAGAGGAGCAGGGTGCATTTACTTGCGAACTAATGACAGAGAATGAACCTACTGTCGGTGTAGGAAGGCTTGGCTCCGCTGGCGGCGGAGGTCGAATCCGGCGCTCGAGCGGCTCACAACCTCGCAGGCTGCAGTGAGCTTCAACCACAAACGTGCCGAGGCCGACTCTTGCCAAAGCCAGCGCTCTGTTTCAACTCGTCCACAGATGCCGGTTCGCGAAGGCCCTTCCGGAGCCGGACTTCAGATACCTCTCGAAGCGGGCGGCTTGTCCCGCTCGGAGAACGCAACGTAGGTCCGAAGCCGCCACGGGACGAACTTCGACGTGTGCGGGACTTCACCCTGATTATGTTTCGTGAGGCGAGACCGCAGGTCGGCAGTAAGTCCGGTATAGCGTTGATGTGGGCTGGATTGGCTCTGGAGTAAGTAGACGTAGTACATGGTCAAGCGGCCGGCCCGCCTTCGCAAAGTCCGCTTCGGCGGGCAGCCTTCGTCCAGTCTCCGGCTTGCCAGCCGGAGCCTTGGCGAAGGCTGGTGGAGGCGGCGGGAGTCGAACCCGCGTCCGAAATGGCTTGCTGCCAGGAGAACTACATGCTTAGTCTGTTCGCAGGCCTTTCAGCCGTTTCGCAGCCGCTGTAAGCGAACAGACAAGAACCAGCAGCCACTAGTCCGGTTTGTCTCACCAGCCTCCTACGGACCGAAGGAAGCCAGCCAGCCCGCTCGAATGACGCTGCTCAAGAGCCCGCGGGCTGATTCCCGAGCAGCGACGCCAGCCTAATTAGGCAGCGTAGGCCAATTGCGTGTTGGCAATTGTTGTTTTCCTGCAGTTACGGGCGCGTGGTCCCCGGCATGCCTCCCAACCTCAATTCCATCCCGTCGAAGCCGTTACGCCCCCACGAGAGATCTTCATTATACTACGGCTGGCCCCGCAGCTTCTTCAGGGCCTCGATCCCGCCAGTGTTCTCCGGATTCAACTGCACGGAGATCTCATAGTTCTTGATGGCCAAGTCCTTGTCCCCGTTGGTCATGTAGGCCTCGCCGAGGCTGTCGTAGACGTTGAAGGATTTGGGATAGGCCTCCACGTTGAGCTTGAAGATCTCGATGGCTTCCCGGACCTTCTTGATTCCCAGGAGCCGGTAGCCGAGCGCATTTATCTGCTGTTCGTTGATGGCCTTGTCGCCGCCGGCGCCCGAGCGGGCACTCCGGTAGAGCTTGAGTCCGGCATCGATCCCTTCTTTGCGGACGGTCTGGAAGAGTGCGAAGGGCAGCGAATCGAAAGATGCGTAATTCACCCAGGCGAACGCCGGCTGCACTTCGTTCATGGCCAACTTGGCAATGTGCGGGGCGATCGCCAGGCCGTTGCCGCTGTTGGTGAAGATGATGATCCCCTTTTTCTGGGCCGGATAACCCACCATCATGCAGCGGAAGTTCCCGTTGTCGCCCCAATGCCAGAACGAGTCGCCGAGTGCGGTGTGCTGCAATCCGACGCCCAGCCCCCAGAAGATGGAATCGGAAGGCTGGGTCACCGGGCGTCCGATGCAATTCGAGCAGCCCTGGTCCACCTTGGTCTGCTGGCCGATCATGGCGCGCGCCGTGGCGGGCTTCAGTCCCGTGCCGTTCATCACCGCGATCATGAAGCGCGCGTAATCGGTTGCGGTGGTATGCAGGCTGGCGGCGGCGTTGTGCCGCAGCGGCTTGCGCTTCGGAATCGGGTTGCCCGCCTCGCTGTGACCGGTGGCTGTCTGCAGATCAAAAGCCTTCTCCCAAACCAGGCTGCTTTCCTTCATGCCCAACGGCTCGAAGACCGTCTGAGCCACAAAGCGGTCGAGCAGCACGCCGGTGATCCGTTCCATTACCTGGCCGAGGTAGACAAAACCTTCGCCGGAGTAGCTGAAGCGTTCGCCAGGCGTGAAGTGGATCACCAACGGCTTGCCATCAGGCCGCCAGTTCGGAAAGCCCGAGTTGTGACTGAGCACCCGGCGCGCGGTGATCTGGTCCAGGCGCGGATCGTCGTTGATGTACGGGGCGGGGAGGTAGCGGCTGAGCGGCGCGTCGAGGTCCAGCTTGCCCTGATCGGCCAGCTTGAGTGCAGCATAGGCGACCACCGGCTTGGTCAGCGACGCCGCCTCGAAGATGGTGTGCTCGTCGACCGGTTCCTTGGTGGTGGCATTCCGGACGCCGAAGCCACGGCTCCAAGTAATCCGGCTGTTCTCGATCAGCGCTAGGGAAAGTCCAGGCACCGCGCCGCGTTCCATCAGGTCGGGAATGGCGGCGGTCAACTGAGAGACCACTGCGCTGTTGGCGGTCTTCTGGGCCAAACAGGGAAGTGTAAGGACGGCTACGATCAGCAGGGTGACGGTTCTCATCGTAGAGATAGAC
>CAYPHP010000638.1:0-3226 GCA_964410045.1 uncultured Acidobacteriota bacterium
CGATCAGAATCGCTGCGGGAACGATGGGCACGATGCTGCGGCCTGCTCGATATCCGAAGCCCTTTTCCTCGAGCCAGCGGACCGCTCCGTCGGCGGCGGCCAATCCGAAAGCGCTTCCGCCGGCAAGAACCACGGCGTTCACTTTTTCCACCAGGTTGATCGGATCGAGCAGGTTGGTCTCACGCGTGCCTGGAGCGCCGCCGCGCTGATCGACGCCGCCGGTCGCGCCTTCCTCGGTCAAGATCACCGTGCAGCCCGTAGGCCGGCGCGTCTCGGTGAAGTGGCCCACTTTCACGCCTTCCACGTCGGTGATGGATCCGGCCGGCAGGCGGTCTTGGGCCAAGCCTTTCGCGGCCAACAGTGAAGAGTATGCCAAGAAATCTCGCCGGCTGCTCATAGGCGCCTCAATAACTTCAGTGTCGCCAGGGCCATCACCTGCGCGGAGCGCTCCAGATCGTCGATCCGCACGTACTCGTCGGGCTGATGGGCCTGCTCGATTATCCCTGGACCATACGAAATGCAATCCACAACCTTGGCGATGCGCACGAAGTGCTTTTGGTCGTAAGTGCCGGGACTGGCGACGTATTCGGGCGGCCGGCCGTAGACCCGCTCGATGGCCTCTGCGGTGGCGCGTACCACCGGGGCTTCATTGTCGGTGCAAACCGGCATCACCACCATGCGGTCGCGCATTTCGAACGGCAGTCCGCTTTCCTTCAGCAGATCGGTAAATTCCTGCCGGACGTCATCGATCCGTTCTTCGGGCAGGAAGCGGCGGTCGAAGACCGCGGTGCATACGTCGGGCACGCAAGGCGTCTGGCGTTGATCGAGAGGCTGGCCGCCGGCAATGGAGTTCAGATTCAGCGTTGCGTGGCGCGCGCCGGCGGGCGTCACCGGCATCGCTGTCACGCGTTCGATGAGCTTGGGCCGCAAACGGGTGTTGACGAGGCTGAGAAACTCACTCATGCGATCAATGGCGTTGACGCCGTCGAAGGGCATGCTGCCGTGGGCGATGTGCCCGTGAATAATCACGTCGAACCAGTAGACACCGCGATGGCCGAGGCAGATGCGGTCGGCCCCATGCGGCTCGGTAATGATCACGTGGTCCTGGCGCCCGGCCTTCAAGTATCCGCGCTCGGCCAGGTAAGCGACGCCCGCGAATCCGCCGCTTTCCTCGTCCACCGTAGCGCTCTGTTCGATCGCGCCTTCCAAACGGATGCCGCAGCGCCGGATCGCCTCCACCGCGAAGAGCGACGCGGCGAGCCCGCCCTTCATGTCGCTGGCGCCGCGCCCGTAGACTTTGCCGTCGTGAAGTTCGCCGCCAAATGGCTCCCGCGTCCAGCCTTGCCCCGCGGGAACCACGTCCAGATGCCCGTTGAAGTGGACACACGGTCCCGGGCCGCCGCCTTCCATCCGCGCCAGCACGTTGATCCGCGGATGCTGCAAGGTGTGATCTATGTGGCCTTCGGCGGCCACCGTTTGCACGTCGTATCCGAGCTTCCGGTAACGCGTCGCGATCATCTCGGCAAAATCGGCATAATACTCGCCGGGAGGATTCACCGTGGGGATGCGGATCATCTCCCGAAGAAATTCCACCATTTCAGGAACGGTCGCGGCAACCTCGGTGAGGACTCGGTCAATCATGTGGGGGCAGTATACAATGTTAGCAGTGACTCCTGGGTTCACACCATCGTACTTGCGGCTCCCACCGGGCGAACTGGATCGCCGCGTCGCGGCGCTCGAGCGGATGCTCGAATCCTGCACCGTGTGTCCATGGGATTGTCACGTCAATCGCTTGAAGAATGAGACCAAGGTCTGCGTTGCCGGGCACCTTCCCATCATTTCGTCTTACGCGGCGCACTTTGGCGAAGAACCGGCACTCAGCGGGACCCACTTGGGCAGCGCGGCGCGCGGCGCAGGCAACATTTTTCTGGGCCACTGCAACATGCGTTGCGTCTATTGCCAGAACTGGCAGATCAGCCAGGACTTCCGCACCCAGCGTCCGACGCGCGAAACCAGCTTTGAACGCCTGGCCGAGATGATGCTGGAGCTTCAAGGACAGGATTGTCACAACATCGGATTTGTCAGCCCGACGCACTTCGCGCCGCAGATTGTGCGGTCGCTGGCGATAGCCGCCCGCCGCGGCTTGCATCTACCTCTGATATACAACACCAACGCCTACGACAGCGTGGAGGTGTTGCGGCAGCTTGATGGTGTCTTCGACATCTACCTGCCCGATCTAAAGTACAGCGACGAGCAAGTGGCTCACGAGTATTCGAAGATTCCGCACTACGTCGCCAGCGCCCGAGCGGCGATCAAGGAAATGCATCGCCAGCTCGGTGACGAGCTGGTGATGGACGAGCGCGGGCTGTTGCGCCGCGGTTTGGTGGTTCGCCTGCTGGTGTTGCCCAACGACATGGCCGGGATCCGCGAGACGCTGGAGTGGATCCGCGAGGAGCTTTCGCAGCGCGTCACGCTCAGCGTGATGTCGCAGTATTACGTTACCCACAAGGTGGAGCGCCAGGGCGACGAGTTGTTCCCGCTGATCAATCGCCGCATCCGCCCGCGAGAGTATGAGAAGGTCCTGGAATGGGTGGAAGAGCTAGGCTTCGAGAACGGCTGGCTCCAGCCTCTCGAAGGCGTCGCCGCCGAGTACTACCGCCCGGATTTCACGAACGCCGAAAGACCCTTTGCTGACGCTCGAGACTTTGCGACCGCCGATGAACGCCGATAGACGCCGATAAGATATTGAGCGCATCGGCGTTCATCTGTGTTCATCTGTGGTTGAAAACTGCATGGCCAAGTCCTTCATCCTCCTTAGATCCAGCTTGCCGGTGCCGAGGTACGGCAAGGCCTCCACTTTGAAAAACTGATTCTTGCCCGGCTTCCACAGATTCGGCAAGTCCGACTGTGCCAGCTTCTCCAAGCACTCCTTGAGCGGCTCGTCGGCGAGAGTGTGCAGGACCACCAGGCGCTCGCCCTTCTTCGGATCGGGCACGCCGACCACCGTGAAGGCCTGCTCGGTCAGACCGGCCATCTCGTGCAGACGATCTTCAACGCGGATGTGCGGGACCATCTCGCCGCCGATTTTGCTGAAGCGGCTCAGGCGGTCGGTGATGGTCAGGAAGCCGTCTTCGTCCACGGCCGCGATGTCGCCGGTGGTGTACCAGCCGTCCTGAAGGATCTCCGCGGTCGTCTCCGGCCGGCCGAGATAGCCCTTCATCACGTT
>CAYPHP010000639.1:0-3000 GCA_964410045.1 uncultured Acidobacteriota bacterium
ACCCAATCAGCTAGAACGTGTGGATCAAGCTTTCCGAACACGGGCGAGAAATGCACCGGACCGGTCAGCGTGTGTTCTTGGAGAAACCGCACCGCGAAGTCGTAGTCCTCCCGTCCGGCCAGGACAAACTTCACTTCGTCGCGCCGGGTCAGGACCGCCAGGTTATCCACGCAAAAGCGGCCGCCCTCCCCCGATCCGGGACACTTTACGTCCATCACCTTGATCACTTCCGGGGGCACGCGCGTCAGGTTGCGCTCGCCGCTGGTTTCGAGCAGCACCGTGTAGCCTTCACCGAGCAGGCGGCGGCTCAGGTCCAGCACTTCCTCCTCTTGCAGCATCGGCTCGCCACCGGTGATCTCCACCAGTCGCGCCGGATACGCGCGCACGCGGTCCATCACCTCGTCCACGGACATCTTCTCGCCGCCGGTGAAGGTGTACTCGCTGTCGCACCAGGTGCAGCGCAGGTTGCAGGCGGTCAGCCGCACAAACGTACACGGCCATCCGGCGTAGGTGGACTCGCCCTGAATCGAGTGGAAGATTTCCGTTACCTGCATCGCAGGCTACTTGTAGTACGTGGCGGTGGTGACATCCGTCTCATACACCGTCACGGACTTGACGCGCACGCCGTTGGCCGGCTTGGCGGCGGCCAGATGCTTTTCACTTTCCTCGTAGAAATAGCGGGCCAGATTTTCGGCCGAGGGATTGAGCTTGTCGAAGGGCGGAATGTCGTTCATGAACTGATGGTCCAGGCGATCGGCGGTGCGCACGATCTCGGCCTTCAAATCCTTGAAGTCATAGAGCAGTCCGATGGCGTCGAGTTGCTCGCCTTCGAGGGTGACCCGGATCTTGTAGTTGTGGCCATGCACGTTCTCGCACTTGCCCTTGTAGCCGCGCAGGGCATGGCCCGCCGCGAAACTCTTTTCCACCGTCACTTCAAACATGTCATCCCTTTCCCATGAACCGTTCCACTTCGCCGATGTCGGCGGTGACGCGATAGCCCGGCAAGCTTTCCAAAAAAAGCCGCCCGTATTGCTTGGTGCGAATGCGTACATCCAGCAGCGCCAGGACGCCGCGGTCGGTGCGGCTGCGGATCAGCCGCCCGAACCCTTGCTTCAACGCCAGCACTGCGCCGGGCACCTGGTAGTCGAGAAACGCATTGCCGCCGTCCTCTTCAATCCGCCGCGATCGAGCCACCACCACCGGATCGGTAGGCACGGCAAAAGGCAGGCGGTCGACGATCACGCAGCTCAATTGCTCGCCCGGCACGTCGACGCCTTGCCAGAAACTGGCAGTGGCGAAGAGCACCGCGCCGGGCGTCCTGCGGAAACGGTCGAGCAGCGCGGTCCGCGGCGCCATTCCCTGCACCAGTAATGGAAATTTTACCTTGCTTCGCACCCTTTCGTATACCTGCTCCATCTGCGCGTAGCTGGTAAACAAGGCAAATGCCCGGCCGCGAGTGGCCTCCAGGATCCGCGTGACTTCCTCCGAGGCATTGTCGACAAAGTCGCTGTGGCGCGGATCGGGCAATTCCCTCGGCAAATACAGCAGCGCCTGCGAGCCGTAATCGAAGTGCGACTCCAGGACTTTCTCGCGGGTGTATCGCAGACCCAGCCGCCGGCGGATGAACTCCGCGGTGCCGCCAACGGCCAGGGTCGCCGAGGTCAGCACCAGCGTCTCCATCTCGTCGAAGAGGCATTCTTCAAGCAGCGTCGAGACGTCGATAGGCGTGGCTTGCAAGAAGACGCCCCGGCCGCGACGCTCGATCCAGAAGACGAAGTTCGGATCCTCGCCTTCGACGATGAACTCGATCTGCGAGCGCAGTTCAAGCGCCCGCATGACGTACTGGGCCAGATCCTCGTCGCCGGGCGGCACGGACGCCAGCGCCGAATGCAGGGCATCGAGCGCGGCGATCAGGCCGCGATACGCGCCGCTGTGATGCTCGCGGAATTCCTCTCGCTCCGTAAACCCGTGGCGGCCGTCGGCGACGGGCAGCGCCGCAAAGAACACCTCCGCCTGCCGCTCCAGACGGCGCACGGCGCTGTGCAATCCCGGCGTGCCTCCGCCCTTGGTGAAGATGTACTGGCAGTCACGGGCCAGATCTTCCACGCGATAGTTGCTGACGCCGACGCCGAAATACTGCCCGGCAACGTCCTCCACTTCGTGCGCTTCGTCGAAGATCACCGCGCCATAGTCGGGCAGCACGCCCATGCCCGGGATGCCGAGGCGCTTCAGCGACAAGTCGGCAAAGAACAGATGATGGTTGACGATGACCAAGTCGGCTTCCACGGCGCGGCGATGCATCTCGGTGATGAAGCAACGGTCATACTGCGCGCACTTCTGCCCGGTGCAGGTTTCCCGGCGCGCGTCCAGGCGCTCCCACAGTCCGCGGCCGTCGCCGGATTCCGGCAGCGTTGCCAGTTCGGCGCGGTCGCCGGTGACGGTGGTCTTCTCCCAGTCGTGCAGGACCTTCAATTGCTCCGGCTCTTCGAACACGGCGAGCGCGGGGTGGGCTTCCAGGTCGTAAAGCTTCTGACGACAGAGATAATTCGCGCGACCCTTCATGTAGCAGACTCGGATGTCTTTCAGCCCAGCCTGCGCCAGCACGGTCTTCAGGAAAGGCACGTCTTTGTAGAAAAGCTGTTCTTGCAGATTCTTGGTGCCCGTGGAGACCACCACGCGGCGGTTGCTGAGCAACGCGGGCAGCAGGTAAGCCAGCGTCTTCCCGGTGCCGGTTCCTGCTTCAACGATCAGGTGGCGCTTGTCGCGGAACGACTCCTCCACGGCCTGAGCCATCTCCAATTGCGACTGGCGGAACTCGTAGTGTGGATGTGTGCGCGCCAGCAGACCTCCAGGTCCAAAGAAACTTCGCATGGAGAGCACGCTCACGTGGAATCAGAATAACACTGTCCGCAGATTCCGCAGATTACGCAGATGCTCTACATTGATGTACTCTGAAGATGTCTGGTTCCTCCGAATCTGCGGAATCTGCGTAATCTGTGG
>CAYPHP010000639.1:3010-3225 GCA_964410045.1 uncultured Acidobacteriota bacterium
TCCTCTTGTCGCGATTGTCGGGCGGCCCAACGTGGGCAAGTCGACGCTGTTCAACCGTCTGACGCGGACGCGGCAGGCCATTGTCGGCGATGAGCCGGGCATCACCCGCGATCGCAACTACGCCCGGTCGGAGTGGCTGGGGCGCCAATTCGAACTGGTGGATACCGGCGGGTTGCTGCCAGGCGACGAGGACGAGATCGCCAAGCACATCTTTG
>CAYPHP010000640.1:0-3225 GCA_964410045.1 uncultured Acidobacteriota bacterium
TGGTCCTGGCCAGGACCAAGGGCAACAACTCTGGCTGGATCGTCATCACCGCCGGATGGGCGTTCGGTGTGTTCGTGGGCGTCTTCTGCTCGCAACCGTACAGTGGCGCACACCTGAACCCCGCGGTGACCCTGGCGCTCGCTGTAGCTGGAGACTTTTCGTGGGCCAAGGTCGCCGGGTACGTCGTCGCCCAGATGCTGGGAGGTATCGTCGGTGGCGCGCTGGTGTTCTTCTTCTACCGCGAGCACTTCAAGGTCACCGACGATGTGGGAGGCAAGCTGGCCTGCTTCTGTACCGCGCCCAACATCCGCAACTTCCCCCAGTCGTTCTTCTGCGAGGTCCTGGGCACCTTCGTGCTTGTTCTGCCGGTGTTTCTGATGACTCCGGCAGGCTTCAAGCTGCCGGGAACCCTCGGGGGAGGCAGCGACGTTGCGATTGGCCTCGGGAGCCTCGGAGCCCTTCCCGTGGCGCTGCTGGTGCTCGCCATAGGACTCTCGCTCGGCGGGACTACCGGGTATGCCATCAATCCAGCGCGCGATCTCGGCCCGCGCATCGCCCACGCCCTGCTACCGGTTCCCGGCAAGCAGGGGAGCGACTGGGGCTACGCGTGGGTGCCGGTCGTGGGTCCGGCAACCGGCGGATTGCTGGCCGCCCTGGTCCACTGCTTCCTCCGGTGAGCTGTTTCTGAGCCAGCGGTCAGGTCCATCTGTTGCGGATGCGGGCCGCAAGGAGGCCAATGATGATCAGGGCACGCGCTGCGATCGTCGCGCTGTCACTGGCATCGGCGCTGGCGGGACTCGCGCCGGCGCAGGACTTTCCGGGCCAGGAGTGGCCTGCCGCGGACGCCCGCTCCCTGGGACTCGACCGCGCGAAGCTCGACGCGTTTGCCGCCGAGATCGGCGCCGGCAAGTACGGGTATGTCGACTCGATGCTGGTAATCCGGCGAGGCAAGATCGCTTTTGATCGCTCCTTCCAGCACGACTACGACCGCATCTATGGCCAAGAAGCCCGCACGAAGAGCCCGCTGAACCCGCTCGATCCGAGCGGCCCCTACAACTACTTCAACCCGTGGTGGCATCCCTACTACCGCCGCGGCGATTTGCACACCATGCAGTCGGTAACCAAGACCATCACCTCGGTGATCATCGGCGTGGCGGTCACCCGCAAGGAGTTCCCCTCCCTCGACACGCCGGTGCTTCAGTTCTTCGACGCCGCGAAGATCGCCAACGTCGATGAGCGCAAGCGCCGCATGACCATTCGGCATCTGCTGACCATGACCGCGGGCCTCGATTGGAACGAGAACCTCCCCTACGCCGACCCGCGCAACACCGCCATCGTCATGGAGGCCAGCTTCGATTGGGTGCAGTACGCCATCGACCGCCCGATGGCTCAGGAGCCGGGTGCGGCGTTCAACTACAACAGCGGCGCCAGCCAAATCCTGTCCCACATTTTCCGTGCCGCTACCGGCAAAGACATGGAAGAGTACGCCCGGCAGCACCTGTTCGCGCCGCTGGGGATCGAACGTTTCTACTGGAAGCGGACCCCCACCGGACTGGTGGACACCGAGGGCGGCCTGTACCTCCGCGCCCCCGACCTGGCAAGAATCGCCTACCTGTTCCTGAGAAACGGCATGTGGGGCAAGACGCGGATCCTCAACGAGATCTGGGTGAACGACTCCGTAGCGCCGCATATCGACACCGGCGCTGGCGGAGTCAAGTACGGTTACAAGTGGTGGCTGCCGCCCTACGGCAAAGACGGCGCGCGGCGCGCGTGGGCCGGTTCAGGCTTCGGAGGCCAGAGGCCGGTGATCATTCCCGAGTACGACCTGATCGTCGTCTTTACCGGTTGGAACATTCTGCCGGGGAAACCGGCGCTGGGCCCGGGCGTCGCCTTGAACCGGGTGCTGGACGCTGTTCTGGACACGACCCCCTAACGGGCCTCCCGTGATCGCCGGGTGGGCGGCGCGTGCAGCGGATGGTCCATCGACTTCGGGAGCTTCATCGTCAGCAACGCCCCGAGGACCGGGAAGGCGATCCACCACATCAGCACCTTGTGCAGCGTGAAGAGGTCCGCCAGTTTGCCGGTGAGCGGGATGAAGATGATCCCGGCCAGGCCCCAGGCAAACCCCATCAGCAGGGCCGACACGGTGCCGGCCTGCGACGGCACCAGTTCCTGCGCCAGAACCACGTTCACCGGAATCGTGAAAAGCAGAATCGCGCCGCCCACCACCAGCCCGAATAGAGACACCCATCCGCGAGTAAAGATGAACAGCAGCAAAAACGGCACACTGCCGATCATGGAAACCCAAATGATCTTCCGGCTGCCGAAGCGGTCCGCGAGGTTCCCGCCCAGGAATCCGCCAATGGCCCCGGCGCCCAGGAACAGCGACAGCACCATTCCGGCTTCGGCGATGGAGTAGCCGCGCTCCAGCCGCAGGTAGAGCGCCAGGAACTGGTTGTAGGTCACCTGAATCACCGAACGGATGCATACCAGCAGGTACAGAACCAGGATCGGCTTCCAATGCGGGCGGAAAGCGTCCCAATCGAACACTTTCTTCGGCCGCGCGGAAGCGACCTGAGACTCCGATGGGTCGAACTTCAGGTATCCCAGCAAGAGAAGCGTGGCAATCACACCGAGCGCTGCGCCCCAAATGGTCTGCTCCAGCCCCCAGTGCTTGACGATGAACGAAAAATAGGCCGGGCCGATGGCCAGGCCGAGTGTGCCCGAACTGATAAAGATAGCCATGGCTTGCTGGCGGCTGCCGGAGATCCCGATCGCGGCGTTGGCGGTGGCCTGCGGGTGAAACGAGGCGATGCCCGCGCCGCCCAGAGCGACCATCACCAGCAGCCACCCGTAGCCCGGGGCGACGCCCAGCGCGGCGATGAAGATCCCGGCCACCGCCGGAGCGAGGGCCGTGAACATCCGGGTGTGGAACCGGTCAGAGAGGTACCCGTACACCGGCTGCATCACCGACGAAGAAAACGAGAGTATGCCCCCCAGGATTCCAGCCTGTGCCAGGCTGATCTGGAATTTCTGAACCAGCAATGGCTGTAAGGCGCCCAGCGCGCTCGAGTACATGTCCACGCAGAAGTGGCCTAGCGAGAGAAGGGTGAGGGCAAGAATCGCCCCTTCGGCATGACCCTTGGCGGGGCGTTCAAGCGGCAGGACGTTGGGTTCGGCAGCCATGTTGGGCGGTCAAGCCGCGCCCCGCGGACCCCGACGATC
>CAYPHP010000641.1:0-439 GCA_964410045.1 uncultured Acidobacteriota bacterium
GCCCGCGCCGGGCGCGGTCGAGACCGAAGAAGAGGGCTGGGCGATGAAGGAATCGAATTCCACTTGCAGCCGTCCGCCGGATCCCGCGACGTAGCTCTCCATCTCCTGCTTGATCCAGCGGCGCGCCGCGCCGATCCCGCGAGCCGGATCGGCAGGATCGGAAAGCGTGTGCCGGGTGTGGAAGCTCACCAGCTTCTTGATGTGCCCGGCGATCCGTTCTGCGGACACTTCCTTGCTGATCGCCGCGATCTCCGGATCGGGCCCAGCGGACTGCGCCACTCCAGCGCCGGGTACCGCCAGCAGCGCGGCGGACAACACCATCATCATCGCCTTGACGACCTTCATTGAGCACCTCGGGAAAGCGCCAGCATAGCAGGAAAATTCAAATTGCCCGCCGGACACTTTTGTGTATAGTAGATCCTGAGGAGGGAAGGCGGCA
>CAYPHP010000641.1:449-3223 GCA_964410045.1 uncultured Acidobacteriota bacterium
AGTGCGAAGCGCTGCTGGACGTCGACGATGATGAAGTGGAGGAAGGCGACGTCATCTCCTGCGCGGAATGCGGCCTCGAACTGGAGGTAGTGACCGTCAATCCCATCGAAGTCGAGCGCGTTGAAGACGAAGAGGAAGAAGAGCAGGACGAAGAGGGGCGAATCGTTGAAGACGAGGACGACTACGGCGACGATGAAGACGAGAAGGAGGAGGCTTAGCCTCGCCGTTCCGGCCGTCCTGCTTGTCGGCCTGCTGTGCCTGGGCGCAGGCGACGCGGCATCCCAAAAAAGCGGCAAGAACAAGCGGCAGCCGTACGCGTTACTCTTCGGTACTGTCTTCAACGAAGACGGACGCTTGGTCCGGGGCGCCAAGGTGACCGTTAAGTCCAAGGAAACAAAGGGGAAATGGGAAACGGGAAGTGATACCCAGGGCGAATTCGCCGTACACCTCCCGGCAGGCAAGGCCGTCTATACTGTGGAGGTCCAGGCGCCCGGGTTGGCGCCAGGCAAGAAGGAAGTGGCCTTCGAAGGGGAGGAGCGCCAGGATGTGGTCGTGCATCTGAAGCGCCAATAATCTTATGCGTCTTACATCGATCTTCGCGGTTGCGGTTCTTCTGGTTGCAGTGGCGGCTGCGCCGGCTCAGTTCAAGAAGAAGGAGAAAGACGACGGTACCCGCACGCTCACCGGCCAAGTCCTCGATCCGGGCGATGCCCCGATGGAGAAGGCCGTGGTCTACCTGAAGAACAAGGGGAACCTGCAGGTCCGCACCTACAACACCCGGGTGGACGGCGCTTACCACTTTTCGGGCCTCAGTCCCAACATCGACTACGAGGTGTGGGCGGTCCACGAAGACGGGCAAAGCCCCACGCGCACGCTCAGTTCCTTTGACGGGCGCAAGCAAGTCAGCCTCAATCTGAAGGTCGAACGCAAGAAGTAACCGGCCGAACGCCTTTTCCGATACACTCGCCCCTTGAAACTCGGTCTGGTCTACAACCCGGCCGCAGGAAGCGGACGCCGCAGAGCGCCGCTCGAAAACGTGCGCGCGGCCCTGGAGGCGGCGGGCGCGCAGGTCCAGTTGTTTCCCACGCGTTCGGCCGGTGACGGCGTCGAGCAAGGACGCCGCGCCGCGCTGGCTCATCCTTGCGTCGCGGTCTACGGCGGCGACGGCTCGGTGAATGAGGTCCTCAACGGCGTGGCTGCTTCCGGCGCTTCGCCGCGCGTGCTGCTATTGCCCGGCGGCACCATGAACGTCCTGTGCCGCGATTTGGGCGTTCCTCTCGATCCGCTCCGCGCTGCGAAGCTGTTGGGCGAAGGCATTCCGCAGTCGATCTACTTGGGAAACGCCGAAGGGCGCTATTTCGCGCTGATGGCCAGCGCCGGCGTGGACTCCGCGGTGGTCCATTACATGAACTTTCGCGCCGGATTAAAGAAGGGCCTGGGCCCCTGGGCCTTCGCTTGGGAAGCGCTGCGGCAGTTTTGGAGTTACCGCTTCCCGCCGATTGAAGTGGTCACCGGAGAAGGGACCGAGTATCTGGGTTACTCCGTGGTGATCGGCAAGTCGAAAGGTTATGGCGGCTGGTTCTCGATCACTCGCGATGCGCGGGCCACCACGCCCGATTTTCAGGTGGCGGTCTGCGTCGGGCGCAACCGCTTCTTCTACTCCTGGTATGTGCTGCTGGCGCTGACCGGGCAGATCCATCGATCGAGTGACTACCGTTTCTTCCGCACCTCCCGCCTGCAGCTTCGCTCGGCCCACCCGGTCCGTTTGCAGATAGACGGCGACTCCGCCGGCGAGCTGCCCCGGGAATTCTGCGTGGATGGAACCTCGGTTCAGGTCTTGTGTCCGGCAGTGAAGGACAAGAATTAGGGAATTTTTTTCTCTTGTATTATTCTTTCGAGTAGGCGTAGAATCCGGCGTATCGCCCGAAAGTCGGCGTAGAAGTATGGCCGAACCGGCTGCGTGGCATCCGATCGGTCCGGATCCGGACCAGGATCTTACCGGTATTACCGTGGGGCGTTTTTCTGTCCGTGCCCGCCTGGGCGCCGGGGGAATGGGAGAGGTTTACCGCGCCGACGACCTCACCCTGAAACGTCCGGTTGCCCTCAAGCGCATCGCTCCTCAACTGCGCGCCGACGCACGATACCGCCGGCGTTTCCTGGCCGAAGCGGAACGGGCGTCGGCGATCAACAGCCAGCACGTGGCCGCCATCTACGACGTGCTGGAGGACGGTGGCGAAGTATTCCTGGTGATGGAGTACGTGGAGGGGCAAAACCTGCGTGACCGCCTGCGTGCCCCCATTCGTATCCAGGAGTGCCTGGTTTTGGCAAAGCAATCTGCAGAAGCCCTGGTGGCAGCGCACGCCAAGGCCATCGTGCACCGGGACATTAAGCCGGAGAACATCATGCTCACTCCGGCGGGCGAGGTCAAAATCCTCGACTTCGGGGTCGCCAAGCGGCTGTCCAATTACGACGAAAACAAGCCGACTACCTGGCGGGACAGCGAGTCCTCCTCGGTCAGCGGTACGCCTGGGTACATGGCTCCCGAGGTCCTTCTGGAGCAGGAGCCTGACGGGCGCGCCGATATCTTCTCCCTCGGCGTGGTCCTCTACGAATTGCTCACCGGCCGGCAGCCCTTTCTGTCCAAGGGTTTTCTGGCGACGAGCGATCGAGTGCTGCACAGCATCCCGCCGGCGGTCACGGAGTTGAATCCCGCGGCGCCGGCGGAGTTGGATCACATCGTCGGCAAAATGCTGGCGAAGTATCCGGACGAGCGG
>CAYPHP010000642.1:0-3207 GCA_964410045.1 uncultured Acidobacteriota bacterium
TGGCTGACTTGTTCACGTCGTAATCGGGCACGCCTTGTCCGGCCTTCAACGCGCGCATCCCTTCGATGAATCCCGGACGCGTCACCCGAAGCTGCATGGTGTCCGGAGCGTGGCAATCGATGCAGGCGACGGGGTGCGCCACCAGTTTCCGCCCCTCCGCAAAGGTCATCTGGTTCATCTTCTCGAAGCCCGCCATCAGGTCACCGGCGCCGAGTTTCAAGTAAGGGACGTAAACCGAAGCGTGGCAGTGAAGGCAAGTGCCGGGCTGCTTGACGACAATCTGGCGCTCCGTATAGGTCTGGTCGTCCAGCATGAAGGCGTGGCCGCGCTCCTCGCGGAAGTCTTTGGCGAAAGCGTAGCCGGCCCAGATCAGCTTCAATCGCGGATCCTGCTCCAGACGCGACTGGGCCACCACCGAGCGCGGATCGGCCTGCGTCGGCGTGCGCTGCACAGCCTCGCTTCCGCCGAAACGCGTCCGGACCTGGTCCACGGTGCGGCGGTAGCCGTCATACTGCAGGGGGAAATTCTTACCCCAGAGAGCGGGGTCCTCGGTGGTGTCGGTCAACTCGACTACGCGGTAGAACGGGTTTCGCGCTTCCTGCTTGCGCTCAAAGATGTTCACCAGCAGCGCGGTCAGGCCGATGGCCCCGAGTGCCGCGGCTACAACGACGATGGTGGTCAGACGAGATTTTGGGTTCATTGCATGTGTCCCACGGAGGCATGGCAGCGTACGCACGACGGCGACACCCCTGACGGCTGATCGGCGGCCAGGTGTTCCACAATATCCTCATGGCATTTCCGGCAGGCGTTCTCGGTCACCTGAAGATTCCCCGCCTTGATCCTCAACGGTTCCGGAAACCGGCCGGTGGTGAAGGCGAACGAATGCCAGAATCCGTTGGTGGCCTTGGTGGTGTACTTGCCGATGATACCTTGGGGCGTATGACAGTCGTTACAGACCGCGACGGCCCGATGGGTCGATTTCAGCCAACCCTCGAAGTGCTCGCTCATGATGTGGCAGTTGGCGCAGGCTGCGGGATTGTTACTGAGGTACGACCCACCCTTGGCGTAAAGAAAAGTGTATGCGCCGACGCCACCCGTCAGCCCGACCAGCACGCCAACGACGATTTGTGGGATCAGCAGCGTTCTCACAGAAGTCTTGATTCTAGCGCGATTCCTGACTGGCTTTGCGGGCGGGCTCCCTGTATACTGAATCAGCACCTGGAGCACAAGCCGGATGGCATCTCTATACCTGACTTTCCCTCGGGGAATGCGTGTTCCCCTGATTCGCGCCGTACCTTTTTTCGCCGTGCATCTGGTGGCGATCGCTGCCTTTTGGACGCCGTTCAAATGGGGCTATGTCGCTCTGTGCCTGGCCATGTATTACATGGGCATGTTCTTTGTGACCGCCGGCTACCACCGCTATTTTTCGCACCGGTCGTTCAAGACCAGCCGGGTGTTCCAGTTCATCCTGGCCTTCATGGCCCAGAGTTCGGCGCAGAAGGGCGTGCTTTGGTGGGCAGCGAATCACCGCGCCCATCACCAGTATTCCGACACCGAGAAGGACCTGCACTCACCGTCGCTGGACGGCTTCTGGTGGTCGCACGTCGGATGGATCCTGAGCGACGTGCATGACCTGACCGACGTCGCGCGAATCCGCGACTTCGCCAAGTTCCCGGAGTTGCGCTTCCTGAACAAGCACTTCCTGGTCCCTCCGATAACGCTGGCCGTGGTGATGTTCCTGATCGGCGGCTGGCCGGTGCTGCTGTGGGGCTTCTTCATGAGCACCATCCTGCTGTGGCATGGAACGTTCTGCGTGAACTCGCTGACCCACGTCTTCGGGCGGCAGCGTTACAAGACCACCGATACCAGCCGCAACAGCTTCCTGGTGGCTCTGATCACCATGGGCGAAGGTTGGCACAACAATCATCACCACTACATGGCCTCCACGCGTCAGGGATTCTTCTGGTGGGAGTTTGATCCGACGTACTACATCCTGAAAGTGATGTCTTGGTTCCGCCTGGTATGGGATCTGCGCCAACCGCCTCGCGAGTTGCTGGCGCTGGGTCCGGCCGGCGATATTCACTCGCTTTGATCAAACAGTCCCCCAAGCTGACTCATAAGGGCGCGAAGGCCGTGCTGGAAGCCGCCGAACGACGGGCTGCGGCCATGGGCGTGCCGCAGTGCATCGCGGTGGTAGACGATGGCGGCAACCTGCTAGCCTTCACCCGCATGGACGGCGGCAAGGTCAGCTCCATCCAGGTGGCTTTGACCAAGGCGATCTCGGCGGCCACCCGGCGGACTGCCACCGGCCCGGTCCCCAACGCGGAAAACCCCAGCGTGGTTCTGAACACCAACCTGCCCATCGCCTCCGGATTCAAGGTAACCGCGATCCGCGGCGGCCTGCCCATCGTCACCAACGGCGTAGTGGTCGGCGGCATCGGCGTCAGTTCCGGCACCGAGGACCAGGACGTCGACATAGCCACTGCCGGCGCCAGCGTCATCCATTAGCTCGTGGCCCGCGACGAGATCATCCTCGGATTCCCCGCTACCCGACTCGACGAATTAGGACGTTTCCAGGGCTTTACCTCGGACGTCGATCGTTACCTGCCAGGAATTCTCAAGCATCTGTCGGTGCGGCCGCGCAGCGAGGCCGAGACCGACCCCAGCTTCAAACAGCTCATCCCTTACATCGTGTTCGTCAGCGGCGATCAGGTGTTCCGCTACGTGCGCGGGAAGAAGGGTACGGAGAACCGGCTCCACGAATTGCATTCCATCGGCATCGGCGGACACATCCGCACTCAGGACGTATCGCTGTTTGAAGACACCTACCGATCCGGCATGCTGCGGGAACTGGCCGAGGAAGTGGACCTGGATCACGCCGTCGGGAACGAACGCATGATCGGCCTGCTGAACGACGACTCAACCGAAGTGGGCAGCGTCCACTTCGGCGTGGTCCACCGCTGGGACCTGCCCGCGCCGCAGCTCCGCGCCCGCGAAGGCCACCTGCTCCGCGCCGCGTTCTGCCCGCTTTCGCAGCTCGTCGCCGAGCGAGAGCGTTTCGAGACCTGGTCGCAGTTTGTGCTGGACCGGCTGATGGAACCACAGATGAACACGGATAAACACGGATAGGAGCGGATCGGAAATCCGTGTTCATCTGTGTTCATCCGTGGTTCCAGCGCGCCATCCTATTGCGCCCCTGGGCCGCCT
>CAYPHP010000643.1:0-3204 GCA_964410045.1 uncultured Acidobacteriota bacterium
CCCAAGCCAGCTGCCGCGTTCTTGACACACGATCATGACGACCATGTTGATCCCCGCACCCTTCTGCATTTGCCGAAGGAGACGCCGATCATCATTCCCAGTCGGCGAAACCGGAAGAAGCTCTTTTACGATTATCTGTCGCTGTTGCGCGAATTGGGGTTTGGTCGCGTCGTCGAATTGGCCCATGGTGAATGCTGGCCTTTCGAGGGAGGCACCGTCGTTTCCGTCCCGTTTTATGGGGAGGATCCCTGCGACCTGGAGATGCCGCGCAACTGTTACCTGATCAGTGACCGGGGCCACAACGTCCTGATCCATGCGGACAGCGGCCCGACCAACGACGGGCGCTCGGCCCTGAAAGACGGCGTTATCACGCGCCTGGTCGACAAGTACGGACCGATCCCGCTCGTGTTCGCCTCGCAACAGCAGTTGCTCGAACTGCGGAGCCACGCGGCCCATGCATCGCTGTCTCATCCGGGGAAATGGCTGGACGTCGGCGAGAACGGCTACCTCTCCAACGCCTATCTGGCGGAAATCTGCGCCACGGCCAAGGCGAAGCTGTTCGTGTCCTATGCCACCGGCGGCGCCGACTGGTATCCGGATCATTTGTCGTTCATGTTCAGCCGGCGAAACCCGGCCAGGACGGCCCTGCTCACGGCCCACTGGGAGCGGCCGGAAAATCTCAAAGAACTTCTTTCCCCTCTCGGTTGCGGGTATCATTACGCTCGGGCGCTTCAGTGTTATCGAGCGACGGGGGACGGCCGTATCGATGTCCAGTCGACGGGCGACAGCCTCGAGCCGATGAATCTCTACGGTTTCGCCTATGGTGAGCTGCCCTTCAAGAAAACGGGCAGACAGGCGTAACCGGAACCATCACGACCACAAGGATTGCGCATGGGTGCGTCGAACGGACCGATTCTCGTGACCGGCGCGGCGGGCTTCATCGGCTTTCATGTCGCCAAGCGACTGATCGAGCGAGGGGATTACGTCATCGGCCTCGACAACATCAACGACTACTACGATGTCCGCCTCAAACAAGCTCGCCTGGCCCAGCTGACCCAGTCGGACCGGTTCCAGTTCGTCAAACTTGATCTGGCCAATCGGCTGGGAATGAAGGAGTTTTTTGCCGAGCAGCCGATTACCCGGGTTGTGCATCTTGCCGCGCAGGCCGGCGTGCGCTATTCGCTTGTGAACCCGCATGCCTACACGGACAGCAACATCGAAGGCTTCATGAACGTGCTCGAAGGCTGCCGGCACTCGAAGATCGAGCATCTCGTCTATGCCTCCTCCAGTTCCGTCTACGGGGGTAATACCCAGATGCCCTTCTCCATTCACGACAATGTGGACCATCCGGTCTCGCTCTACGCGGCCAGCAAGAAAGCCAACGAGTTGATGGCCCATTGCTATGCGCATCTCTACAAGATTCCCTGCACGGGGCTGCGGTTCTTCACTGTGTATGGGCCATGGGGAAGACCGGACATGGCGCTGTTTATCTTTACCAAAGCCATTCTGGAAGGAACACCGATCGACGTGTTCAACCACGGGAAGATGCGGCGGGACTTCACCTACATCGACGACATCGTCGAAGGAGTGATCCGGACCCTGGACCACGCTGCCGAACCCAATCCGGCCTGGTCGGGCGACCAGCCGGATCCAGGGACAAGTTCAGCCCCAGCCCGTGTCTACAACATCGGCAATCACCAGCCGGTTGAGTTGCTGCGCTTCATTGAAGTGTTGGAACAGGCGTTGGGCAAGAAGGCAGACAAGAAGTTGATGCCGATTCAACCGGGCGATGTGCCGGCGACCTATGCGGATATTGATGATCTCTCGCGGGACGTCGGCTTCAAGCCCTCGACCCCCATCGAGGTCGGCATTCCGCGCTTCGTGCAGTGGTATCGGGAATTCTACAAGGTGTAGGGGCGTCTTGGCTGACGAACGGCGCACGGCTTCGAATGCGCCATAATGCGATGCATACAGACTGCTGCTGAACCTCTTCCAGTTAGCCGGGCGCGACTCTAAGGCTGCGTCGCAACGCCGCAATGCCGTCGCTCCCGGTATCTCGTGCTCCACGTCCGTCGTCAGCGCCCGCTATAGCGCATTCTCGCCGCGCGCCCGTTCCAGCCGAGGCGTAAAATCTTAGAAACAGCCGACCGGAACGAATCCGGTGCCGAACATGCGGCTCAGGGCCAGCCAGCGCGTGTTGTCGTAGAAAGAATAGCTGGGTCCGCGTTGATTCCGGCCGGATATATCACCGCCATACGAGGAATCCGAGCCGAAGAAAAACCCGCCGCGTGTCTTCTGGTTGAGGTGAAGCCACTCGCTGTACATCCCGCAGACTTCCGCCTGCACCGATCCCGACGAGGCGATACTGGCATGCCAGTCTCCGGCCCAGTTGGGGGCGCTTTGCCCTCCGGTCATGCCGGTTGGATATCGCTCCACGTAGGGAGGAACGTCATACTGCGGAGCCGCGGCGACCGGAGGCCGATAGGTCGGCATATTGTCGAGCGAGGGCACGACGGACAGCGGCTTCAGCGTCATCAAAGTGCAGCCTGCCTTATCCTTGTTGGTATAGAGCATCGTTCCGTCGGGTTGAGGACAGCTCCACATCTTCATGGGGTCGAATTCCGTCTGCTCCGGCGTAGCCGCAAAAGCCGGCGAGAACGTCATCGTCAACATGGTCGCCGCGACCAAGTAGAAACCGCGTGGCCGCATAAAGCACCTCCCCTGATTCCGTGGTAGAGACAGCATCGGCATGTGGTGATTGGCCTCTCTTTATGGTACTCACCGCTGCTGTCGACAAGCTATGACACCGGCGCTCACAGCGTCTATTCACCTTTGGAGGGGGTGGAGCAGGAAGGGGGACGAAACGCTTAGAACAGGCTCTCATGGCGGATTCCGGCCAGCATCTCGACCGCCACCTCCGGGGTCGTACCGCTGAGAGAAGGAAGAATTCCGTCGGCTTCACCCAGTTTTTCAGCAGGATAGGTTGCTTTACCTTGTCCCTTTGGTCACGCTGCGGTATTCTCCGCCCTAACAGGATGTTGAAAAAGCCGCTCTTTTCACCCGCCCAGCCCAGACGCGCCGAGGCGCGCCTTTCTCCAAGCTTTGTTCTCGCATCGCTCAGAGGCTCGACGTACGGCCAGGGAGAGCGCTGCTCTGGTAGCGCGTGGCGGGCGGGTGAGAATAATTACGCCTCGTCCCTTCGCT
>CAYPHP010000644.1:0-3199 GCA_964410045.1 uncultured Acidobacteriota bacterium
CAGGCCATGGCTACTGCGCCGGCGCACCCCATCGAAGACTCCCATCCGCGCGCGACCACCAACCCCATCTACGTCTCGGTCGGCGGGCGGCCCATCCGCAATCAGGCTTCCGCCGATTACTTCGTCCGCTGGATCGACAAGCTCACCGCTATGGCCGCCGCGCATCCCGGGTGGAGGTCGGACAAGGAGCGCGAGCACGTCCTCGAACAGTTCCGCGAAGCTCGACAGGTTTACGTGCAACGCGGCAACGAAGCTCAGTAATTGCGATAGAATTAAGGAAGCCGCCCGCGCCCGGCGAGAAAGTGGACATGATCAGACTTGCGCGGGCAATCTTCCTCATTTTCCTCCCGGTTCTAGCGTGCATGGGTCAAGGGCAACTCACGACGGTTGCCGGGAAAGACTTTGTCTTCCCTCGACAAGGTGTTGCCGCCCTTCAAGCGCCTCTCGGGCGCATCGCCGGCGTGGCCGTGGACCCTACCGGCAACGTCTTCGCCCTCGACACGTGGAACAACATTGTCGTTAAGATCGCGCCGGACGGCCGGCTGACCGTTGTCGCCGGCAACGGCCAAGACAGTTCTTCCGGCGCCGCAGATGGAACGCTGGCGCTCGACGGTCCGCTCAGTTTTCCCTCGAGCATCGCCGCTGATGGCGCCGGGAATCTCTACATCATGGAGTCGCGGAGAATCCGGGTGGTGAATTCCCAGGGCGTGATCCGGACCGCGGTGAGCCTTGACGGCACCGGCCGATACTCCTCACCCGCTATCGACGCGCAAGGCAGGATCTATGTCGCCAGTTTCAGTCCCGGCTCCGGTCCCTGCTTTGTGACGCGATTCGGACCGGAAGGAGCGACGCAGATCGCCGGCACCGGGACTTGTGGTTTTTCGGGAGACGGCGGCGCGGCCACCGCGGCTTCTCTAACCGACCCAAGGGCGGTAGCCGTCGATCCAGCCGGAAACGTCTACATCACGGAACATTTCCTCGAAGGGAACCGGATTCGCAAGGTTGCCCTGAACGGGATCATCGCGACGGTGGCCGCGCCGATATCGGCAGTTGTTTTGGCTGTCGATGCCGCCGGTAATCTCTTCGGGCTTGCCGGAAACTCCGTTGTGCGAATCGACTCCAGGGGCGTGGGTGTTACGATCGCTGGCGGCGTGCGTCCGGGTTTCGCCGGGGATGGCGGGCCTGCGATCCACGGCTTGGTCTACGATCCAGGCGCACTGGCATTGGACAGCGCCGGCAACCTCTTCATCGCCGACAGCGGAAACTACCGCGTGCGGCGAATCCGCGCCGGCGCCCTGCCCGTCATTGAAACAGTCGCCGGAAATGGACGCTTTCGGTCGGCCGGCGATAGCGGACCGGCTCTCGATGCGTTTCTCTATGGTCCATCCAACATGGTGACCGATCAGCAGGGGAATCTCAACTTCTCCGAGCCGGGCAGCCACCGAATCAGGCGGATCGATTCGCAGGGCCGGATATCCACTTTCGCCGGAGGCAACGCGGGATTCAGCGGTGACGGCGGACCTGCGGCGGTTGCGGCCTTCCTTTTGCCGTCGGGCCTAGCCATGGATCGCGACGGCAACCTCTACGTCGCCGACACCGGGAACGATCGCGTGCGGCGCATCGGCCGCGATGGCGTCGTCACGACTGTGGCCGGCGGCGGCACGAAAATCGTCGACGAAGGCGGCGAGGGGGGTCTGGCCACACAGGCGGCGCTGATCGGTCCTTCCCTCGTTGCTGTCGATCCGTTGGGGAATCTCCTCATTGTCGATCTGCGAATGGGCATGAAGGTGTCACCTCAAGGAATCATCACGCGACACCCGTTCTTGGGTGGAGGCTTCACCGGTCTCAGCGGAACCAGGGCGATGGTGATCGACGGGACAGGAATAATCTACGTCGCTACGTACAGCATCAGCGCGCGGTTCGATTGCCTGGGCAACCTGAAGCGATTCCAGGCTGACGGAACCAGCACGACGCTGCTGGATCGCGTTTGCCCCGTGGGGCTGGCGCTCGACTCGCAAGGAAACGTGTTCATATCGGGGTCAGGATTAGTTCAGCGCGTGAGCCGCGACAACACGATAGCTCCCGTCGCGATCTTTGATGCCTCCTGTGTCCGCGTCCCGCAGTCGGGTGCGAGCACAAGTTGTGCCGCGGTCAACCCAGGAGCGTTGGCTGTCGACCTTCGGGGCAATCTCCTGATCGCGGAGGCCTATCGGATCGACTCCGTGCCGCCGTGCAGTTTCACTGTGTCGCCGTCAAGCGTATCGGTACCGGCCAGCGGCGGAACCAGCGGACTCCAAGTGAATGCTGCGTCGGCCTGTGCCTGGCAGGCTCGGAGCGACGCGACGTGGATCGGTCTGACTTCATCGAAGCAAGTGACGGGTGCTGGAAGTCTGTTCCTTTCGTTCGCGGAAAACACCAGTACCGCTCCTCGCACGGGTACGATCAGCGTCGCCGGACAAGTCATCACGGTGACGCAAGCGGGCGCGACGCCACCGGCAGCGACCGCTTTTCAACCGACTCTGACGCTACGGCTGCCCGCAGGGTTCTACATTGCCGAGGCGACGCTCGCTCCCGGAGCACGCGGCGGATTCTGGGGACTCGAAGTGCTCACTTCGCTTGGTCAAGCCGCAGGAGGATTCAACCTCGGTGGCGGTCTCCATCCGGGAGGCGCCTACCCTGGATTCGGCGCCTTCCTGCTGAGCGAACCGCAAAGAGTCGCGGCGACCCTGAACGGCTTCCTGACTGAGGGTGCTCAATTCACTCTCCGGCTACTGAACAGCAGCCGGCAGCCGATCGGCACGCCTGTTTCCGGAGTACCGCCGCTGCAACTGGCGCAAGACTTGCAGCCGGGCTTTTACATTGTGGAAGTCGCGAACAGCGGAACTGTACCAGCGAATTACTTGCTATCTCTCGCCGCGGATTTCTTCGCCGGCGGCGTTGACACTGGCGGGTATCTCGGTCCGGGAATCACCGGCTTTGGCGCGTTCTTTGTGCCTGAAGAACAGGACGTGACCATACACCTGTTCGGCCGAAATACTTACGGCTCGGCGGGAGCGGAAAGCGTGATCCTGACCCTGCGCGACAGCAACCGCAAGGTGATCCGAGTGATTTCTCCCCCTTAGTTGAATGCTGTTGTCGGACAGGCTGTCCAGCCTGTCCACGCTCGCCCGAGTTTGGTCTAGTGGGCTGCTGAAAGGCC
>CAYPHP010000645.1:0-3199 GCA_964410045.1 uncultured Acidobacteriota bacterium
ACTCCGCCGAGCCGTCGTGATCCGGCTCGACGACGTTGCCCTTCGCTTCCAGCGCCCCACCCATCCAGACAATCTCGCGGACCTTAGACTCGATCTGCGGATCCAGATCCAGGGCCGCGGCCACCGTGCTGAGCGGACCGGTAACCAGCAAGGTCACCGGCTCAGTCGCGCCACGCAACAGCCGCACCATGTAGGCCTGTCCCGGCTCACGGACCAACGGCGCACGCGGCTCGGCCGTCTGGTTCAGGATCGGGAAGTGGTCCATGATGAATGACGTCTTCCGCCAGGCGTCCGGAAAGGGATGCAAAGCACGGACCGTGCTCTCCGCTACGGCGAGATCGGAGCGCCCCATCAAGTCCAGAATCTTGCGCGTGGCGCTGACCGCAGGTTGCGCGTAGCAGTCGGCGGGGGTCACCACGATGCCCAGCGTGCGGAGATGCTGCATGGTCAACAGGAGCATCACCACCAGATAGTCGTCGGGCATCCCGCCATCGTGATCCAGGATCACCGGGTGTTGGGTGCGGCCTTGGGCCATCGTCTTGATGGCCGCAGCGGCCATCGCCGACAACAACAAAAACTTTCGCCGGGTTGCAGACATAGCGGTATATTACAATCCCCCCTTCGAACTATGCCCGATTTAAGGGAGCAACTCCAATTGGTCCGCGGCGAGCTGGACCTGATCAACAAGATTCTGCTTCAGGAATCGCTGATGGGCTTTCCCGACAGCAGCCGGCGCATCAATCTGGCCGAGCGCCGGGTGGAGTTGAAGTCTGAGGAACGCCGCCTTCTGGAAGCCCTGGCGCAGGAGGCCTGAGGGCGGGGACGGAGCCCCGCCCCTGCAACAAGGGTTCGGTAGGGGCAGGCCTCCGCGCCTGCCCTCCGAAATCCTAGAAGCGGTACTTCAACGCCAACTGGATAATGCGACCGTCGTTGGCGCTGACGATCTGGCCGAAGCCCGCGCCCATAGTCACGCCCGGCACGCCGAGGTTGGCGTGGTTAAAGGCGTTGAAGAACTCTCCGCGCAACTGCAGCGACTGCCGCTCGGTGATGCTGAAGCTCTTCGACAGGTTGAAGTCGAAGTTCACCAGACCGGGCCCGCGCAGGATGCCGACGCCGGAGTTGCCGAAGACCTGGTTGGGCGTGGTGGCCGTCAGCGCGACGAACGCGCCGGTATCGAACCAGCGGTCCACAGTGCGCTGGCCTTCGGAGAGCGTTCCGTTGGCAACCCGATTCGGACGCGTGTAGCGCTCGCCGCCGATGTTCACCGGGTTGGACTGCCGGGGAGTGAGCCCCAAACCGCCCTGCCAGGTGATGATGGGAGAGAATTCCCAGCCGCCGAAGGCCCAGTCCGCCGCCCGCGACCAGTTCTTTCCATAGGTCTTACCGCGGCCGAAGGGCAGTTGCCAGACGCCGGACAAGACGAAGCGGTGTTTCACGTCGAACTCCGAGAGGCCGTAGTCGTTCCGGCGGTTCTTGGGATCCTGTGGCTCACGTGCCGCGCCCACATCGACGCCGTTCCCCGCTCCGCTAGTCGAGAGGTGATCGACCGAATCGGTCAGAGACTTGCCCCAGGTGTACGACCCCAGCAAAGTGAACCCTCGCGCGAAACGCCGTTCCAATTTCACCTGCAAAGAGTTGTAGTTGGAGATACCGATGGCTTCAAGGTATTGGATATCGCCGTTGAGACCGCTGGCCACCAACTCGCGGGTTCCGACCACCGCCGCGCCGGTCGTGGCATTGAACGTATAGTTGAAGGGATTCAGGTTGCGAAACGCGGCCAGCTTGGTCCCCTTGTTGCCGACGTAGGAAACGTCCAGAACCAGGTCGCGCATCAGTTCCTGTTGAATGCCGAAGTTGAACTGCTGCACGTAGGTGGTGCGCTGGTTAGAGTCCTGCGCCTTGCGGCCCACGGTTGTCAGGTTGACCCTGCTGATGTCGACGAACCCAGTCGGAACACCGTCCTGCAGACGCATGAAGGCGTCGGTGGCGCGAAGCGTTCCGCTGCCGGCGTAGGCCGGCGAATTGGCCAGGATGATGAACGGAGGATTGAAGCCCAGCAGGCCTTCCCGTCCGTTGCGGGCCGTGTGGTTGAAGAACACGCCATATCCGGCGCGGACGACGGTACGCGAGAACGGCGAGTAGGAGAAACCGATTCGCGGTGCGAAGTTGTTGCGGTCCGGATGAATCAGGGCCCGCGAGAAGATATCGCCATCCTTGGCGTTGACGAAGGTCCGGGTTCCCGGATCGAAGTTGGCGGCGAAGTTCTTCGCGTCGCGCGTCGGAGTAGCGTACTCGTAACGCAACCCGAGGTTAACGGTCAGCTTGGAAGTCACCTTCCAGTCGTCCTGCAAGTAGGCAAAATACATGTTCTGGAACAGATTGAACGTCGTGTCGGAATCCTGGGAGTAGGAGGTGGGGAAGCCCAGCAACATGTCGGCCAACGCGTTTTCCCAGATGTTGTTGCCGCCGGTGAAGCGTCCGCTGTAGGTGAAATTCCCGAGCAGCGAACTCACGTCGCGAACTCCGGTCGAAACGCGGAGGAACTCGCCGCCGAACTTGAGGCCATGCGATCCGCGAGTCCAGGAAATGGACTGGCGCAGATTGTAGTCGCGGGGTGTCTGGAACTGGGGCACCGAAGTGGTCCGCCCGATCCGCCGCAGGTTGCCGCCCGGGAAATTCTGAACCGGGAGGCCGCCGCAGATGGCCGTGTCCGTGGGAGCGTTCTTCAAACCAATCAGTTCCAAAGGGCATCCGGAACCGAAGTTCGGCGGAAGCTGGAAGAACTGGCCGCGAGAGTAGCCGAAGCGGGTCTCCGAAACCATGCGAGGGTTAACCACCCAGGTGGCTCCGAGAGCCAGCGCCTGGGACCGCAGGTCGGCCGAGCCGAACGTATCGTTAAACGAACCTTCGGAAAGACCTGGGCGCGGCGCGGGCCGGAACAATAGGCTGTCGAAGAAGGAGTACCGCCCGAACACCGTGAAGTTCTGCGTGAAGCTGTGGTCGATCCGCACGTCAAATTGCTCGCTGTGGGTGCGGTCAACCGGCACACCGACATAGTTGTTGTCCTGCGTGGCCGAGATCGCATTCGGATCGGGACTGACGTTCATGATCTTCTGTCCCACCGGGTCGATCCGGTTGGCGGGGATTTGCCAGCAGAAGCCCTGGCCGTTGTTGCAGTCCGCCGTGGCCGGGATCCGGA
>CAYPHP010000646.1:0-3198 GCA_964410045.1 uncultured Acidobacteriota bacterium
GCTGCGCAACGTCCAGCGCGGCGGACGGTATCGCCAGTCCCTCGAAGTCGACGCTGCCATCACCCGCGCGCGGCAATGCGTGGCCACATTTCTGAACGCCAACGGACCCGACGACGTGTGTTTCGGAATGAACGCGACGTCGGTCATCCGGCTGGTGAGCCAGGCGATCGGGCAGACGCTGGGCGAGCGGCGCGAGTTTGTGGTCACGGAACTCGATCACGAGGCCAACGTCGCCACGTGGCTGGTGCTCCAGGCCGAGGGCGCGGAGATTCGCTTCTGGCGGATGCGCGACGATGGCAAATTGCACGTCGAGGACTTGGCGCAACTGCTGACCGCACGGACCCGCATCGTGGCCTGCACCATGGCCTCGAACGCCTTGGGAACGCTTGTCGACATCGTCGCCGTCTCGGGGATGGCTCACGAGGCGGGCGCCGAACTCTTCGTCGATGCGGTCCACTACGCTCCGCATGGCGCACTCGACGTGCAGGCGCTCGGTTGCGATTACCTGGTCTGCTCGGGATACAAGATCTTCGGGCCGCACATGGGATTCTTGTGGGGCCGCAAGGAGGCGCTCGACGCGCTTCCCGTTTTCCGCGAGGACTTTCTTCCCGACGTTGCGCCAGTGAAGTTTGAGGTCGGCACCGGCGTCTACGAGAACGTGGCCGGCATGGACGCGGCCATCGGATATCTCGAAAGGCTGGGACGCATGCTGGGCGCGGACGGCTCGAAGCGCTGGGCCGTGGTCCGGGCTATGGACGCGATTCAAGAATACGAGACGGAACTGTCGCGGGCGTTTTTCTCGGCAGTGGCCGCAACGGGACGCGTTACCGTCTATGGCGAAACCGATCCGAAGCTTCGCACGCCGACTTTCTGCTTCAACGTCGATGGAGTGGCGCCCTCCATAGTCGCCCAGCGTCTGGCGGAGAAGGGCATCGGCGTGCGCGACGGACACATGTATGCGCCACGCGTGATCGGCCGCATCGGCCTGCCGGTGGAGAGCGGCGCAGTCCGCGCGTCGCTGGTCCACTACAACACTGTGGAGGAGATTGGTCGCATGGTGGCCGCGCTGGAGACCATCGCGTAACCCGCAACTCTGCGGAGCCGTCTGGGTTATAGTCGGAGTAGGGGTCCGATCCGGAATGCTATCCATCGTCCTGGCCGCGGCGTTGTTGGCTTCGCCTCAAATCATCAACCGTCCGCGCCGCGTGGAAGGCCCGCCGGACCAAGCACCGCCTTCGCACACCATTCGAGGCACACTGCGCACGATGGACGAGAAGTCGATGGTCGTCGAAGGCGCCGATCAGCGCATCATCACCGTGTCGTTCACGGAAAAGACTTTCTTCGTGCAGGCCGGGCGGGGCATCGCGCGGTCGGAATTCCAGGCCGGTGATTCGCTGGAGATTGAAGCATTGCAGGATCGCGAGAGCCGCTATCAGGCGATGATCGTCAAGCTTCTGGGGCGCGGTCAAGCGCGCGCGCCGGCCGATCCCGCTACGCAGCCTCGCGCCGCAGCCAAGGCCGCCACCGTTGGCGACGATGAAGGACCGCCGGTCTTGCGACGCGGCGCGCCACCGGCACGACCGTCGCGTCCCGTCCTGGTGGACAAGACTGCAGAGGCGCCGGTCCCGGCGCCTGTCCCCGAAAGGCCTGCTCCTCCGGCCAATCCGAGAATGGCTCTGCTGGAACAGGCGCGCGAAGCCGCGGGATCGTTCATCGAGTCATTGCCCAATTACCTTTGCCAGCAAGTGACCACGCGATCCGTGGCCCGTGTCCGCGACCGGTGGGAAGCGGTGGACGTGGTCACCGCCAACGTGGTCTACGAAAACAAGCAGGAGAGCTATCGCGACATCAAGGTCAACGGAAAGCCGGTGGGCAAGAACATGATGGAGATCGGCGGCGGCGCCACCTCCACCGGTGAGTTCGGCACGATCCTGATTGGCCTGTTTCATCCCGGCACCAGGACCGATTTCCAGTTCAGCAAGAACACCACGGCGTCAGGACGCGCGGCGGCAGACTATGACTTCTCCGTCGCCCGCGAGAACTCCACCTGGCACATCAGCGTTCCGGGTCAGGAGATCGTACCGGCCTATCGCGGCGCAGTGTGGATCGACAAGGAGACGGCCCGCGTCCTGCGCATTGAAATGGAAGCTGCCGGCATTCCCAAGGCCTTCCCCATGGACCACGTGGAGACCGCCGTCGATTACGCGCCGGTCCGGCTGGAGACGCAAACCTACTTGTTGCCGGTCCACGCCGAGAACCTGATGTGCGAGCGCGACAGCAGTATCTGCTCGAAGAACGTGATTGATTTCCGCAATTACCGCAAGTTCGGCGCCGACAGCAAGATCACCTTCGACCCGAAGTAGATCCAGCAAACAAAGATTCACACGCTTTACAAACAGTTGCTTGCCGCCCTGTCGCCGGCGTTGCTATCTTCGCGGCCAGGGAGGCAAGAACATGAAGTTAACTCTGACCTTGACACTGCTGGCCGCCCTTTCGCTGACGGCGCAGAACCCCAACCAGATCCAGTCGCTGGTGATCCAGCTTCCGGAGGCCAGCCAGCGCGCGGTCGCCGGGCAGCGCCTGGCGATGACCGACGTGACCATTGTCTATCATCGCCCGCTCACTCATGGACGCAAGATCTTCGGCAGCCAGTTGGCGCCTTATGGACAGGTGTGGCGCGCCGGGGCCAACCAGAACACCACTATCGAGTTCAGCAGCGACGTGACGGTGGAAGGACAGCCGCTGGCCAAGGGCGTCTATGGCATTCACATGATCCCGACCGAGACGGAATGGACCGTCATCTTTTCGAAGAACGCGGCGGCGTGGGGCAGCTTCTTCTATGACCAGAAGGAAGACGCCCTGCGCGTGACGGTGAAGCCCGCCGCTGCCGAGATGCGCGAAGCATTGAGCTACGAGTTTGAAGACTTGAAGCAGGACTCCGCGCGCGTGACCATGCGCTGGGAGCGGGTGGCGGTGTCGTTCCGGGTGGCGGTCAACCTGGTCGAGACGACGATGGCCTCGCTGCGCGACCAGCTTCGCAGCCTGAACGGCTTCAACTGGATGAGCTTCAACGACGCGGCCATGTGGTGCATCGAGAAGAAGACCAACTATGACGAAGCGTTGCGCTGGACCGACCGCTCCCTGCAGATGGAGGAACGCTTCGAGAACTTGGAAACGAAATCGCAGGTGCTGAAAGCG
>CAYPHP010000647.1:0-3198 GCA_964410045.1 uncultured Acidobacteriota bacterium
GTGACGAACGGCAGAAGCCCCCACTGTCTCTTTCTTGCCACACCCCAAGGCGAGAAGCCCACGGTTTCCGTCCGGGAGCTGCACATGTCGCACCTTGGGCGAGAACTAGTTCGTAAAGCCGAATGAGAAGGTCTTCTTCGTATTGCCGATCCTTGCAGTTACCATGGCCCGCCCCCGGCTCGAGGCTCGAGACAGACGCGCCGAACGGACCCTGGGGCTCACAACCACAATGGCTTGGCCACCGCCGCGCGCCCCTGGCAGGCGCGATGGGGTCACGCCACAGCTGGTGCCCGGCGAATCCGTCTCGCAGATCAGCTCGATCTCTCCCGCGATCGGCTCAGAGAGCGCCACTGCCAGATCGAATTGCTGCGACGTCGCCATCCCGCTCCGCGGGGATCTCCGCGGCCGGCTTACTGACAATGTGAGGTCAATCGCGTTGGCCGTGAACCAGAGCTCTGTGGGAGAGGTGATCCCGGTGTTGACCACCTCCAGCTTCCCATTGGTCGTTCCCGGCGCAATCGGACGGTACACGATCCCGAACTCACACCAGGCTTGGGGCCCCAAGGTGGCCGGGCATTCATTCAAGACGACCCGGAAGGGCGCGCTCACGTTGATGCTGGTAATGCCCAGCGGCTTGTCTCCCCAGTTCTGGTACCTGAATCTCCGCACCGATGATTCGGTGTTCACATATGTGGTGTAGGCAAAGAGATTGTTGGGAGAATTATCGAGTCCTCCCACCGCGGCGCTTCCATTTCCAGTCAGGTCCACGGCGCGGCCGGGAGCGCTCGAAGAGATGAACGCTTGCGCGTACCAGTAACCCAGGGACCAGGGCTCGAAGGCGAAGTCTATCTCACAAGTTCCGCCCGGGGGCACTCCGGCACAGTTGTGCGTGGAACTGAAAGGCATTGGATACATACCAACTCTTCCCTGGACATCCACCAGCGAGACTGCCAGCGTACCGCTGCCCGTGTTCGTCAAGGTGACAGTGGAGTGAGTCACGGTCTTCGCATCGTGTTTCCCGAAGTTCACCGCCGGAGTGCTCAGGGCATAGGATGTCGCCGGTGTGCGGAAAGACTGCACTCCCGCCGCGCGTACCACTTGCAGCCCATTGTCCAGTGCCAGACGGTAGTAATAGAGGGTATCGCTCCGCAGTCCGCTCAGCGTGAAGGGAATCAACACTTCGGAGGGATTCCCCTTGGCCTCCAGACTCAGAGTCGCAAAACTGCTGAAGCCAGCGTCGGTCCCATACTCTACTTTCAAGACCGCATCCGTACGGGTATAGACTCCGGCCCGGCCGTTCGCGACGGTCTCCTCCGGGGCGCTGATCCCAAAAAAACGTACCGCAGGCGTTGGCGGGGGCGCGGCATCGACTAGCACCTGGTAGTTGGCGCGCACCGCGGTAAGGTCCGGCTTGAGCGCGATCCTGACAAAGTACCGGTTGACCTGTACATCTTTTGCCCCGAACGCGAGAAACGTGTTTCCGAAATCGGCCCCGGTCATGAGTGGTTCTACTTCCTGGTTGCGGTACAGGGCCACATCGAAACCATTCATCCAACCCACCGGGTTCTTCATCTGCACCAAGTACCCTTCCGGCGCCTTGATCTCAAACCAATCGGGATAGCCCAGACGCGCGATGACGTTCTGCGCGACGTTATTGCTGAGCACTGCGGCCGTTGCGCGCGAGTGATTGGGTGCAAATTCATCGTCTCCGAGGCCGACTTCCAGGTAGTTCTGTCCTTTGGAATTCAGGAAGGCGGGATAGGCGGTAGCGAACTTTCCAAAAAAATCGATGCCGCTCGGGGCCGTGCAGGAAGATTGGCCTCCCGTGAGCGTTCCAATCAGTTCGTGGGCCTGATTCAGCAGGGGGCCGCCCGAGGAACCTTGTTCGGTCACCCCACTGGTCCATCGCACGTCGATCGAGCCCGGTCCGTGAGTGGGAGTCACCACATTTCCCAAGGAGAGCCGCTCGAACGTACCGGCGGGATAATGCAAGCTACCGATGCTCGCTCCTGGCGCACCTTCTTCCGCCCGCCAGCCCAGCCATTTCACCGATGTCGGCACAAAGTTGCCGTGCGACAGCAGGCTCATGTCCGCCGCGCTCGAACTCGCCAGCAGGTGCATCCCGCTGTATCCGGAGAAATTCCGCCAGTCCGGCTCCACTCCCGCGCAGCTGCTTGTACGGTATCCCCAGTAGGCGGCCGCAGACGCCGCCTCCGCCTCGGTCGTGATGCAGTGGTTCGCCGTAAGGTAGAGCGGACTGTAGTCGTTGGTGGCATTGTTCACCATGCTCCCCGAACAGAGGTACTGGGCACCTTCGCTGCTGAAGAGGATCAGGGATACCGCTGCCGCTTGATCCTTCCATTCCGGGTAGCAAGTCGCATCCTGATTGCAGGGTCCCGCATTCACTCCCGCGAATCCCGCCTTGAACGGGTCTTGGTACAAGTGAGACAGCTCTTCCACCACAAAGAACTCACCGCTCTGTTCCCACACTTGCGCCGCCACTCCAGCCAATTGGAAGCGCACCGCTTCGCCGCGGTACACCTGAGTCCAGAACTCACCCGAACCTTCGGGTCCGGATCCGCGGAATACGTCCACTACCTCCCGCGCCTGCGGCGAATAGACGAATAGACTCGCCCCTTCCGGAAGGTGGAAGTGCGTGAAATGAATCCGAGTGCCCGCCGCGCCGCTGCTCACGATTCCCCAGGTGAGGCCTAGCTGTTCGAGCCCCACACTCACGGTCCGTCCCCATTTTCTGGCGCCGGCCTTTAGCTTCCGCTCAATCCCAACGCGGACTTTACGGACTCCGAGGCCTGCCGTTCTGCGGTCTTCTTGAAGCAGGCTTCGGCTGTCGATCGGCGGGAGGCGCAGTAGATCGCCATCTTCCGCCTCCATGGCCGGTATCGTTGCGCTGGGGAGGGTCTCGGTGCGGGTGGGTGCCGGCGCTGTCCCCGACCGTTCCAACATCGGGGCAGATCTTTCCGGCTGAACGTCACGGGCTGCGGTGCTGGGCGTCTCTTGGGCCGCGCAGACCAAAGACAGCAGAACTGTGGAGAAGAAGGGGCCGAATCCTCGAAACATAAGAAGGAAGGGGGGATTATGCCACAGATTAGCCCTTCTTTGCTTCCACTAGTCCCGTTTTGGAACGCACGGAACCCGCCGCCCTCGCCGCTCTAGCGCCCCACCTGCACCGGTATCTCC
>CAYPHP010000648.1:0-3194 GCA_964410045.1 uncultured Acidobacteriota bacterium
TACTGCCACATCCGAATCGCCGGTGGATGACCCCGCGCCGTGCGCGCCAGCGCCTTCCGCGTATTCTGGTCCATCCAGGATTCCTCGACCTCGCGCAGAACGGTTTCCGCCAACTCCGGGAGGCCGGTGAACAAGATTGGCGCCCCCACCGCCGCTCCATCATTCGTCTTGATGCGGAACTCCATGAGCGGCTCCGAGTACCTGACCCGTGTGACCTGAGACCACTTCAGAGACCGCGGGGCGCCGAACCACCGGCCGTAGGTCAGACCTCCCGGTTCCAGCTTGATCCACACACGGTGATACTCCCCAATCACGGGGATCCCTAGCAGCGAGAATCCCAGGAAGATCAGCGGAGCGATGATCGGATTGCCCTTTGTCGGAAAGATTGTCGACAGAACAGCGCCTGCCATAAAGAACAACAAGCACACCCACCCGACAATCAGGATGCTGCGGGGGTACCGCAGGACGCCGGGGGCCTGTCCGAAGGGTGGCTTCCGGCGCGACCGAACCAGCCAGCCCATCACAACGGCCATGAGGACGATCCAGAGAATCTGGCCGATAACCTGCTTTAGCATCTTTGTTCAGCGAAGTATAGAGCAGAAGGGTTACTCTTCGCGGAGGACGGTCGCGGGGTCGACGCCGGCGGCGCGACGAGCCGGGACCAGCGATGCCGTCGCGGCGGTAATGAAGATCACCGCGAGCGCTGCGAGGAACGACCAGGGATGCCACGCCGGCACACCGAACAGCATGCTGCGCATGGCAAAGCCGGCGGCCAACGCCAGCGGAATGCCCAACAGTGATCCTGCAACCGCCAGGATCAATCCTTGGCGCACCACCAGGTCGACGACCTTGCTGCGCCGCGCGCCCAGCGCCATGCGAATGCCGATCTCGCGGGTCCGCAGCGTAACGCCATACGCCATCACACCGTGCAGACCTACCGCCGTCAGCAGCAACCCCACCACCGCCAGGGCCGCGGCAAGTTCCGCGCGGATCTGGTAATAGCGCGCCGAATAGCGGATCAGGTCCTTCATGGTCAGCATGCTCATGGGCTCGAGGCTGCGGTCGACGCCCAGCAGCGCCGTCCGCACCGACGTGGCCAGCGCCGCCGGTTCGCCTTCCGTCTCAATCAGCAAGGTCATCTCCCACGGCGGCCAGAATGGCAGATAGAGATACGGCTCGCGCGCCTCGCCGATTTCATTGATGGGCGCGTCTTCGGCTATACCTGCCACCTGGCAGCTTCCGCTGGCCATTCCTGAGATCTCGACCCACTTACCGAGCGGATCTTCCTCCGGCCAATAGCGGCGCGCCATGGTCTCGTTGATGATGGTGGCGCAGGAAGTGCTGGTGCGGTCGCGCTCTTCGAAGGTCCGGCCCCGCAGAAGGCGCGTGCCCATCACCGTGAAGAAGTTCGCATCCACGTTGTTGAACTTGATCTCCGCGGGGCGCTCGCCGGAGCGGAACGCCGGGTGGCCGGGAATGGTCATGCGGACAAACATGCCTCCGCCGGAAATACTCAGCGGAGCCCGGGTGGCTGTTCCAACTTTGCGAACGCCCGGCACGGCGGCCACTCGTAGCGCAGCCTCCGGATACAAGCGCTCCTGCCCGTGGACCCACGCCAGCAACAGATTCTTCTGCGCGAAACCCAGATGTTGGGTGCGGGTGTTGGCGAAACTTGCGGCCAGCACGGACGCCAACGTCAGCAGCACCAGCGACAGCGCTACCTGGGCAACCGCCAGGTAGATTCGCAACGGACGGCGGCGGCCGCCAGCTCCCGCGCCGCCGCGCAGCACGGTCATCAACCGCAGTTTCCACGCCGTGAATGCGGGCGCCAGGCTGATGAGCACCGCAGTTAATGCGGTGACGGCTACGGCTCCCAGGAAGACGCGGCCGTCCATCTGGAAGCGTTCGAACAGCCGGTATCCGGGAACGCTGACCAGCAGCGCGGGAACCGCTTCTATCAGCCAGACGGCGATCACCAGCCCGCCGGCCATCCCGAGTACGCCGAGCAGCAAGCTTTCGGTCAGGAACTGCCGGGCCAGACGCCAGGCCGAAGCCCCCAGCGCGGCGCGCACAGCAACTTCCCGCCGCCGCGCCTCCAGACGCGCCAGCAACAGGTTGGCGACGTTGACGGCGGCGATCAGGACCACCAGGAAGACGATAGCCAGCAGAACGCCGACGCTCTCCTTGGAGTTGTTCCAGCGCCATTCGAGATCGGAAATGGCAAACGCACGAAGCGACTTGTTGGTATCGGGATGGTCTTGCGCCATACGCCGGCCCACGGTTTCGACTTCCGCATTCAACTCTGCCTGGCTGATTCCAGACTTTCTCCGGCCCAGAACCTGGTAGACGCGGAAGCGGCGCGTCTCGAAGTCCGACGATCCGCCTCCACTCATCGCTCCCCAGGTCCAGGGCGGCGCCCAGACGTCGCGGTCGCCGGACACGCTGATGTCCCGAAAGCTGCGCGGGAGAATTCCGGCCACCGTCACCGACGCTCGCGAGAACCTGACGGCGCGGCCGACCACCGACGGGTCGCCGCCGAACACCCGCTGCCTGGCGTCGTAGCCCAGCACCACCAACGGCGCTCCCTGGTCCGCAGGGGAGAAGAAGCGGCCCTGGTGCGCTTGAAGACCGAGGACCTGGAAGAAGTCCGGCGACACCACGTTGACCAGAAGCAGCCGCCGCACACCGTCCTGTTCGTACGTTGTGCCGCGGCCCATGCTTGCAGCCAGCCCTTCCAGTCCGGTCACCCCGGCCCGCAGTTCCCGGAACTCCGGATACGAGAGATAGCCGTGAGTATTCTCGGGACTGGAGAAGAAGATACGCACGATGCGGCCGGAATCCGGCACGGCCATCGGGCGCAGGTACAGGCCGTCCAGCAGGCTGAAGATCGCCGAGTTGGCGCCGATCCCCAGAGCCAGCGACAATGCCGCGACCAGGGTGAATGTGGGATTCTTGAAGAGGAGCCGGAGCGCGATCCGTAAGTCGTGAATCACCTGGAACCTCCAGGGCGGGAATTACGGTTTCGCCACGACGCCGATGTTGGCGACCGTCGCACCCTTGGCCATCGAGGGCACTGAACAGATGTATAACACCACTCCGGCGGCGGCGGACCGCAATTCTTGAAGTTTTTTTCCGAAATAATCTGTAATGTAGCCTACAGTCATTCCCTGCTCCACGTACGTGCCGCGCTTGAC
>CAYPHP010000649.1:0-3182 GCA_964410045.1 uncultured Acidobacteriota bacterium
GTGGCACGTAACCGCCTTCCACAAGGACTACAAGATGACCGATCCGGCCGACACCCGGCCGGACGACCTGCGGCGGGCGGCCCTCATCGGGCGCCGCGCCGGGCTGCGCTACGTCTATGCCGGCAATCTCCCCGGGCTTGTCGATCACCTGGAGGACACGTGCTGCCCGGGTTGTGGCGAAGCGCTCGTGGAACGGCGCGGCTTCCGGGTACGGGCCAACCGGCTCCGCGAGGGACGCTGCCCCTCCTGCGTTACGGTGATCCCCGGGCGCTGGCAGGCGGCGTCCGAAATCAACGCCGCGCTGCCGGGTTCCAGGCCTTCTGTACGGTTGACTTGAGCTGCACAAAAAAGCGACAATCTGCCCATGCGGAAATCTATGGCGCCGGCGGCCTTCCTGGCCGCGCTGATCTTTGCCGCTTTGCCCGGCGCCGGGCAGTGGAAGGCCGGAGGATCAACTGTGGGCGGATGGGGAGCGCGTGGCGGATCACACGGCTACGCCCAGCCGATCTATCCCGCTTACTATCCGCCGGTCTACTATCCTTCCTACTATCCTTCGTACAGCCACGCCTACTACGGCCCGACCGCTTCAATCTTCAGCTACGGCCTCGCCGGATACGAATCGCGCTTGACTGATCCTTATCCGCAAAGTTCGAACGGCGGTCCTCGCGTGATCATTCTGGCCGCGCCGCCACAGGAAACGCGCGTGGTGTACGTGCCCTCTTACTTCCGCCCCAGCAACGGGCCGTCGCTCGCGGAACTTGCCGCCGAAGTGCGCGCCAGGAAAGCCTCCTACGGCGGGCCGAAGATCGTCGTGCGCGAAATCATGGACGGTCAGTAAGGTGATGATTCGAAAAGTCGCCGGGCGGTCCCTTCCCTCCGGACCTAGGAGTACTGGTAGCACCAAATCCGCCCGTCAACCAGCAAGGGAATTCACCCCGAAGCCCTCGAGGGGGCGTTTGACGAGTGGCGGCTCTTACCAAGGGAGACCCGCAGTCCGATCCGACTTGAAGCTATTGAAAATGAACATATTAAATGAGTTGGGATGCGCCTGCCGTACTACGCCTCCTTACCGGATGGGGGGATCGGCCGCGTAGTACCGATTGGGCCCATCGCCTAGTACTCCTCGGCGATGCACAGCCGCTCGGTTCCGCCTAGAATCACGACCATGGAAATGCAACTCCCTCGAATCACTCGGAAGCGCCTGGGCGATGTCCTGAAGGCGAAAAAGCGGGTTACCGAAGCGGACCTCGTTAAGTTGATGGAACAGGCTCCCAGCGGAAGCCGGCTGGGCGACCTTATTCTTGAGCGCGGTCTGGTCAGCAAGGAAGAGCTCGTTCTGGCTCTCCAGGAAGTCATCGGCTGCCGCTACATTGACGCGCGGTTCGCCACCGTGGAGACGGACGCACTCAAGGTGATCCCGCGGGCGACCGCGGCGCGCCACTGCGTCCTCCCCCTAGCGATGGAGGGACGGCGGCTGGCGGTGGTCATGGCGGAGCCGCAGGACCTGCGGCTGCTCGACGAGCTTCGCTTCCTGACCGGCGTGGAAATCCTCCCGCGCCTGGGCATCCGCTCGGAGATTCACGCGGCCATCCAGAAATGCTACGACCAGGCGGAAAAGGGCGCCAGTGACGGCGTCGAAGTCACCACGAACTCGAAGACCCGGGTGTCGTTCATCGAACAGGTGGACACCTCGGACATGCAGTTCTACAGCGTGAACAACACTGAGCGCAGCAAGCAGGCCATGGAAGAGTTCGCTGCCGAGCTGCGCAACGAGAAAACGCCGGCCGTCAAGCTGGCCTCCGCCATCCTGGCCGCCGCGGTGGCCAAGAAGGCCTCGGATATTCACATTGAGCCGCACGACGATTCGACGATGGTCCGCCTGCGCGTGGACGGATTCCTGCGCGACCTGACCACCGTGCCGAACGAGCTGCAGCAGGCCCTGGTGTCGCGCATCAAGATCCTGGCGGACATGGACATCGCCGAGCGGCGGGTCCCGCAGGACGGCCGCTTCCTGGTGCAGAACGGCAAGCGCAAGCTCGACCTGCGCGTTTCCACGCTGCCGACCCACGACGGAGAAAAGGTCGTCATGCGGTTGCTCGATCCTTCGGGCACCCGCGTGGACTTCACCGATCTTGGCTTCAGCGAGGACAATGCCAAGACCTTCCGGCACATCCTGAGCCAGCCGCAGGGCATGGTCCTGGTGACGGGACCCACCGGATCGGGCAAGAGCACCACCCTGTACTCGGCCCTGCACATGGTGACCAACCCGACGCTGAACATCATCACCGTCGAGGACCCGGTGGAATACAAGATCCGGGAGATCAACCAGGTTCAGATCAACCCCAAGGCCGGTCTTACCTTCGCCTCCTGCTTGCGCGCCATCTTGCGGCAAGATCCCAACGTCGTAATGGTGGGTGAGATTCGCGACGCCGAAACCGCGGAAATCGCCCTGCAAGCGGCCCAGACCGGACACCTGGTGCTGAGTACGCTGCACACCAACGACAGCTCTTCCGCGATCACCCGCCTGATGGATCTGAAGGTCCCGGGCTACTTGATCGCTTCCTCGGTGAGCGCCATCATCGCGCAGCGCCTGGTCCGCCGCCTGTGCTTCTGCCGAAGCGAGGTTCCGGTGCGCAAGGAGTATGTGGAGCGGATGCTGGCCGCCGGCATCACCGATATCGAAGACAAGATGTACGCGCCGGTAGGCTGCTCGGCGTGCGACAACACCGGGTATCGCGGCCGGATCGCGGTCTACGAAATGCTCGTCCTGAACGACCAGATCCGCGCGGCGGTCCGCAGCGGCGACGGGGATATCGAAGGCCTGGCCCGCACCAGCGGAATGCGCCTGTTGCACGAAGACGCGCTGGCCAAGGTCGGGTTGGGTCTGACGACGCTGGAAGAAGTCGCCCGCGTCATCGGCTTCGGTACCGAAACCCAGAACGCCACGCGGTGCCACAATTGCCAGAAACCCCTTACACCCGGTTATCAATACTGCCCGAGTTGCGCGGCGCCGGTCCGCCAGCCGCAGAGCCGGTCCAGCGTGTTCGGCAACGTCCAGGCTCCCAACTCGCAGTACGTGGTCTAACCAAAGAATACGGGAACCAGCGTCCTTTCGGGGACGCTGGTTCCTGGCGCCTCCGCCCCCGCCCCCGCCCCCGGATCGTCCCCCCGCCTGCAACCCT
>CAYPHP010000650.1:0-3179 GCA_964410045.1 uncultured Acidobacteriota bacterium
TCCCGGCTGCCCTCCGCCAAGGCCCTGGTCCACCGCGATTCCCTTCAGGGCAGATCCCAGCTTCGCCTGCACCAGGGGCATGTGGGTCTTGAGGTAATAAGCCATGTCGAACTTGCCGCCGTCTGTGTTCGGATACATCACGCTGACCTTGATCATTTCCCCTCCTGTTTGCCGGCCACCGCGCGGATCATCGCCTGGCACGAAGCCTGTCGAAAGCGCGCCTGCAAGTGGCGGACGAAAGGATATCCCAAAATCGCCAGAAACGCCGCCGGCTGCGACGCCGCTCGTAGCCAGTAGCTGACGCGCTGGGTTTCGCGCTCGAGGCATACCGCGAAGACCTCTTCGCCGCGCTCGCCATGTTCAACCAGCGTTCCGTAGGCGAAGCCGAAACGGATTTCCCCGGCGTCCTCACGAATCTGGTACACCACGCGGGAGGCGTTCAACGACCAGAACCCCAGGTGCCGGATCAGGACCGCCACGGCCGAGCCGTCTTCGGTCGAAGCGCGCGGAGGAAAGACTTCCGTGAACCCGGTGTTGAACATCTGCCAGTCCAGCAGCGCCGCCTTGGCGCGTTCGAAGGCATCCGCGCCCGTACCGATCTCGACGCGCACATCGTCGATCTTGTACCCGCGCGCACCATCCCTGGCGATGCCCTCGGGGCCGTAAGAAAGCGGCATGTCGCGGCTGACGGCCAGAAAACTCTCAATAGCCGATGCCGTGGGCCGGTGGATGAGGAACACAGTCCACAGATTACACAGATTACACGGATGGGGAGCTGGTAACATTGCGCCCATGCCAAGGAATCTTCAAGCGGAACTCCAACTGGCTGAGGCCGAGCTGGAGCGCCGGCAGCTTGCGCTGAAGAACGCCCAGGCGCAAGAACAACGGCTCCAAGCGGCGGTAAGAACGCAGGAGTTAGTGGTCAACAACTTGAAGATGGCTGTCCAGAAGCTGCGCGCATCTTCGCGCTAATTGCCTTGATAGCGCGAGCGCCGGTCGATCCGGCGGGACAGCTCGCTGGTGTAGGACCTGCCCAGTGTTGTCGCGTTCTCCCGGACCCAGTCGCTGAGCCGCGTGGCGCCTGCCGCCGGCGCATCCACGTACAGCAAGTCGGCCATCAAGCCGGCGATCTCGTCGCGGGTGATCAACACGTCGCCAGTGAGCAAGCCGATGATCCGCCCGGCCCAATAGCCTGCTGCAGGAGGAATCGAGATGACCGGCCGCGGCGTGCCGATCAAGCGGCCGATGGTCTCCACCAGCTCACGATAGCTGAAAGTTTCCGGGCCAATGGCGTTGATCACGTTGTGTTCACGTCGCGATCCCTGGTCGACCGCCAGCGCGGCAAGATCATCGACGAAGATGGGCTGCAGGCGGTAGCGGCCGTCGCCAAATACTCCGAAAACCGGGAAGCGGCGCAGCATCCAGGCGATGTTGTTGATCAGGACATCTTCCCGCCCGAACAGGACCGCCGGCCTGAGGACAGCGCAGGAAATCCCCGACTCCAGCAACCCGCGCTCCAGCCGGGCTTTTCCGCTGAAGTATTCGAGCGGCGAATCTTCCGCGGGGTTGGTGATGCTGACATGGACCACTCGCCGGACGCCGGCCCGGCGCGCCGCGTCAAACAGGATCAGGGTGTTCCGCACCGCGTCGGCATGCTTGAACAAGCGGTGGTTGAACCGCACCCAGTAGGTGTTGTAAAGCACGTCTACATTTTCCAGCGACCGCGCCAGCTCGTCCGGACGGTCGAAGTGGAATGGTACGGCGTGCACGTGCCCGGCAAATTCGTTGGCTCGCTCGGTGGAATTGGTCAGCGTAATCACCGCGCGGCCGGCGGCCAGCAGCTTCCGGGCAATGTACTTGCCGCTGTACCCAAAAGCGCCGGTGACTGCGTCCACAGATTCCGCAGATTACGCTGATTCACCGATCTGCGCAATCGGCGAAATCTGCGGTCAGCTTGATTCAAGCCGTCCACGGGTTGAGGACGGGGACAGAGAGGTCCTGGAAGTGGCTGACGTTGCGAGTGGCCAGCGTGGAATGACTGGCCGGAACGATTCCGGTAATCATCGCGTCGCGCAGTTCCTGTGGCCGGCCCTTTTTGGCAGCCATCAACTCTGCGGCTCGGCCGGCGGCGGTCTCGTCAAAACCGGCGATCCGAGTCCCATCCTGTCAGGAACACGGTGTTCACAGATTCCGCACTTCTGCGCAATCTGCGAAATCTGCGGACAGTCCGTTCTCACCGGTACGAGAAGATCATCGCGTACAGAATCAGCACGATCAGGGAAATGCCGATCCCCAGGGCGGTGAAGCCGAAGCGGCGCCAGAAACGGGAGGAGATGGGCTGCGGGGCGGGCATCAGGTTCTGCTCGAGCGTACCGCTGTCCACCATCTGCTGGTATTCGCGCGGACGGTCGCGCTTGAACTCCTCGAGCGGCATGCCGGTGGTAAAGATCACCGTGTCGATCGGGAATTTCTCCGGGCGGAAGTGGGTATTGAAGAAGTGCACCACGAAAATGAAACTGACCGCCAGCAGCGCTTCGTCGCTGTGGATGGTGGTGGCCACGTTGACGAACCAGCCCGGCACGATGCGGGTGAAGAACGTCGGGAACCACAGCAGCAATCCCGTGGAACCGATGATGGCCACGCCCCAGAAGACTGCGAAGTAATCGAACTTCTCCCAATAAGTCCAGCGGCCATACTCCGGACGCGGTCCGCGATTGAGGAACCACTTCATGGACCCGATGAACTCGCGCCAGTCGGTGCGGTTCAGCATCAGGCTGTCGGGCCCCATGATGAACTGATACCAGGTCTTGCCGCTCTTGCGGCGCTGGCGGACCAGGTCCCACAAGTGCATGCCGAAATAGGTGAAGGTGAGAATGGCGCAAGCGCGATGGATCCATCCGGCGGCTTCGAATCCGCCCAGCAGACGGGCGATCAACCGGGCCCACGGCGCGTAGGAAAACTTCAGAATCATGCCGGTCAAACCCAACCCGATAAAGCTGGTGATCACCATCAAGTGCAGGTTGCGATGGAGCTTTTGGAAGCGGCGGACGTAGACGTCGCCGTGCTCGCCGTTCTTGGCGCTGCGCCGGTATTCGAGCGAGCGCGGCAGCCACATCACGGTGTGGGCGCCGGATACCACCAGCGTCCCGACCAGCAGCGTGGTCATGCCCCAGAAGGTG
>CAYPHP010000651.1:0-3178 GCA_964410045.1 uncultured Acidobacteriota bacterium
TTCGATCGTGGTATGCAGCGGCAAAGGCGCCCGGAAAATGCGTGGCAGCAGCTTCATGGACACCTGGATCAAGCCTTTGGCCCAGCGGGCCTGCTGGGCTTTGAAGGCGCGCATGTCCGCGGGCAGCTCCGAAGGACACTCCACGTCCGGCTGATACAGGAAACGCCAGCCCTGGAGCTGGCTGCGGTAGCTCAGGTCGGTGTCTTCGGTGAGCGTGTCGTGCTCCCAGCCGCCGCCGCCAAGGATGGCTTGCCGCCGCCAGATTCCCGCCGTCCCGTTGAAGTTGAAGAAAGTTCCCGAGCGATATCGCGCGCCGTGCTCCAGGACGAAATGGCCGTCCAGCAGGATGGCCTGCACCTGAGTGAGGAACGAGTGGTTGCGGTTCAGGAACGTCCAGCGGGTTTGCACCATGCCCACTTGCGGATCGGTAAAGTAATGCACCGTGCGGTGCAGGAAGTCGGGAGGAAGCACGAAGTCGGCGTCGAAAATGGCGATGAACTCGCCTTGCGCGGTCCGCAGTCCTTCATCGAGCGCTCCGGCCTTGAATCCATGCCGGTGCGTGCGGTGATGGAAAGTGATGTTGTGGCCCATCGAGGCCCAGCGTTCCACCGCGCCTCGAGCGACTTCGGTGGTCTCGTCGGTCGAGTCGTCCAGGACCTGGATGTCCAGCAACTCCCGCGGATACTCCACCCGGCAGGCGCTCTCGATCAACCGCTCGGCGACGAACCGCTCGTTGTAGATCGGAAGCTGGATGGTCACGCGCGGCAGCCGTTCCCAAGTTTTCTCCGGAGCGCCCAAAGCCTTCTTGCGATGGCGGAAGAACGTGAACACCAGCCAATAGCGGTGCAGCCCGTAGCTGGCCAGGATCAGCAGCACGGTGAAGTAGGGAATCAACAGCAGCAGATCGAAGGTGTTCAGGACGTACAGGGTCTTCCCGGCATAGCCGATGACGAAAGTCTTGTCGAACAGCGTGGCCACGTACTTCTTCACCGGTGAACCGGCCACAAACATGGCCAGCAGGGGTGAAAAGGTGATCAGACTCGTCATATGGGTTCGAACGCTGTGTTACTTTTCCTGGGTGACTCTGTACGCCGTCTTGGGTCTCGCCGCCGCGGGTCTGGAAGCAGCATTCTTTGGGATGCTGCGGCTCGGGAACCTCAAGACCCAGGTTGTCGAGTACATCCTTCTGGCGTTCGGAGCCTTCATATTATACCTGATTTCGGTGTTCGTCGCGACGCGGATCGAGCCTTCGCGGCGCCTGTCGGGCTGGATCTTCCTGGCCGGCTTGATGTTCCGGGCCACTCTGTTTCCGCTGTATCCCTCGCTTTCGGAAGACCTGCTGCGCTATCGCTGGGAAGGCAAGGCCCAAGCCGCCGGAATCAACGTCTACCGGGTTGCGCCGATCGATCCCGAGGCCCGCGCGGTCCGCGACGAGACTTGGCCGGCGGTGAACGGAAAGACTTTTACCGCCGTCTACGGGCCGATCACGGAACTGGCGTTCCGCGGGGCTTGGTACGTGGCGTGCCTGGCTCCGACGTCCGTGGGCACCGTGCTGCTGATGAAGCTACCCAGCCTGCTTTTTGACCTGGGCGTGGCCGTGCTGCTGATTCTGCTGTTGCAGCGCTTGGGCCAGCCGGCGACACGCGTCGTGGTCTATTGGTGGAGTCCGCTGACGGTGGTGGAGTTTGCCGCCAGCGGCCACAACGATTCCATCGCCTTGTTCTTTCTGATGGCGGCGCTGCTGGCCGCGCAGGCTTCCCGAGTCCAACTTTCGCTGACGGCGCTGGCCGCCTCGGCGCTATCGAAACTGTTCGCGGTGTTTCTGGCGCCCGTGCTTCTTGCCCGCGAGTGGCCCCGCCTGCCTGGCCGCGCCTTGCTCTGGCCGCTGCTGCTGGCGGCCGTGGCGTATTTCCCGTTCCGCGATGCCAACGTCATCAGCGGAGTTGCCGCGTTCAGCGGAGCCTGGCGCAATAACGACAGCTTGTTCGCAGTGATCCACGCGCTCACCGGATCGCTCTCGTCAGCCTTCCGGATCTATATGGCCATCGTGGCCGGGACGGCCCTCTACCTGGCCGCACGGCGAACGCCGCTGCTTCGCGCCACGTACCTGGTCCTCGGAACGCTACTGGCGTTTTCCGCCAACTGCTTTCCGTGGTATCTCACCTGGCTCCTGCCGCTGCTGGCGATCGAGTTGAAGCTGGCATGGCTCCTTCTCACCGGCACGTCGGTGCTCGCCTACCACATCCTGATTCCCTACGGAACGCTGGGCTTATGGCAGGAGAGCGGCATCTTCCGGGCTCTCGAATACATTCCGTTCTACGCGTTGTTGATCGGCAGATGGCTCTGGCGGAAGTATGCACATTAGCCGCAGGCACATGGTGTTGCTGTTCCTGCTGGCGGCGGGGGTCTACGCCAACATCCTGGGGAACGGCTTCGCTCAGGACGATTTCTATTACATCGTCGGCAATCGCGATCTGACGGAAGCTCCATGGAGACTGATGTCCTCCGCCTACAGCAACAGCGGCATCTACCGTCCGGTGACCATGCTCACGTACATGGTGAACGTGTGGACGCTGGGGATGAAGCCGCTCGGCTTTCATCTCTTGAACCTGCTGCTGCACGGCCTGGTGACGATATTGCTGTACCGCGTGGTGACGGAGCTTCTGGGGATGCCGCGGGCCGCATGGGCCGCGGCTGTGCTGTTCGCCGTCCATCCGATCCACAGCGAGGCCGTCGCCGCCGCCGTAGGCCGCGCCGAGTTGCTCGCGGCGGGCCTGCTGCTCGGCGCATGGCTGCTGCACCTGCGCGGACGCTTCGGATACGCCGCGATCTGCAACCTGCTGGCGATGCTCTCCAAGGAATCGGCGGCGGTGTTTCTGGTGCTGATCCCGTTAACCGACTATGCCTGCCGCCGGATGCCGTCTCGAGCGATGGCATACTACGGAGCCGCGTTCGCCGGCTTTCTGGCGCTTCAATGGAACGCCGGAGGCATGCGCGGCGGAGACCTGGTGGCCTTGAGCGACAATCCCTTGGCTCATCTTCCGGCGGGCTGGCGGATCTTGAACGCGCTGAGCGTGGCCTGGAAATACGTCGCGCTGCAACTCTACCCGGCGACGCTTTCCGCGGACTACTCCTACAACGCCATTCCGATGATCCGCGAGTTCCGGCCGCTGCTGCC
>CAYPHP010000652.1:0-3170 GCA_964410045.1 uncultured Acidobacteriota bacterium
AAGCGTTGCCTGGGATCGCGCTGCAGGCAGCGCTCGACCAAGCGCCGAATGCGCGGCGGCGTCGCAGCCGGCAGCAAGCCCAGGTTCAACTCGCTCTTGAGCACCGCGGCCAGCGCTTCCGACGCAGTCGGTTCGTCGATCAGCCGCTTGCCGCTGAGCATTTCGAAAAGCACCACGCCGAAGGACCAGATGTCGGCGCGGCGATCTACGCTACTGCCTTTGGCCTGTTCCGGAGCCATGTATCCGGCTGTGCCCAGGATCAGTCCGGCGCGAGTGGCGGCAAGGCTCAGGGTGGGTGAGGCGCTGATGTCGCCTGCCGCAACGTCGTCGCTGAAGGCCTTGGCCAGCCCGAAGTCCAGCACTTTGACCGCGCCTTCCCGAGTCAGCTTGATGTTGGCTGGCTTCAGATCGCGATGGACGATGCCTTTGTCGTGGGCGTACTCCAGAGCCTCGACGATCTGGCGGGCCAGGGGCAGAGCTTCCTCGACCGGCATCGGTCCGTTGGCGATGCGCTCGGCCAATGTTGGGCCTTCGACCAACTCCATTATCAGGGCCTGCTGTTCCAGGCCGTAAATATGGGCGATGTTGGAGTGATTCAGCGAGGCCAGCACCTGCGCTTCGCGCTGCAAGCGCGCGAGACGGTCAGGGTCGCCGCCGACGGCGGCCGGCAGGATTTTGATGGCTACGTCGCGGCCCAGCTTCGAATCACGGGCGCGATACACCTCGCCCATTCCGCCCGCGCCCAAGGGCGCGAGGACTTCATAGGGTCCCAGCTTCGTTCCAGATTGCATGATTGCGGAGGAGAAGAGCGGACTCTACCACACTATTGGGCCGCTTGTTCCATCTCCAGCAACGCACGCTTGCGATCCACGCCCCAGCGATAACCGGCGAGGTCGCCATCCTCCCGGACCACGCGATGGCAGGGCGTGACCAATGACACCGGATTCGTGGCGCAAGCGCGGGCCACCGCACGAACAGCGGCAGGCCGTCCGAGGCTGCGGGCTACATCCGAGTAGCTGCGCGTTTCGCCGTAAGGAATGCGCCGCAATTCTTCCCAGACGCGGGTCTGAAACGCAGTGGCCTGCAAGTCCAGCGGCAGGTCGAGCCGGGTCTGCTTGCCTCGCAGGTAGGCCGTGATCTCACCGACCCACTGACCCAGCTTTCCGGCATCGCGGTGAATGTCAGCGCGCGGGTATTCGTCATGAAGCGCTTTTTCCAGTGTTGCGCCGGCCGGACCCAGACTCACAAAGCAGACGCCCTTGCTTGTGGAAGCCACCAGCAGTCGCCCCAAGTGGCAATCGGTCAATGTGTAGCGGATGCTCATCCCTTCTCCTCCTCTGCGGTAGACGCCCGCGGTCATGCCCAGCCGGGCCCCGGCCTTTTCATATACGCGGCTGCTGGACCCGTATCCGGCCTCATAGAGCGCTGTGGTCACGTCGCTTCCCTTCTTCAGCAAACTCTTCAAGCGGCCCATGCGCAGGGCCTCGGCGTACTGGCGCGGCGTGATTCCGGTCGCTTGCTTGAAGGAACGCTGCAAGTGGAACGGGCTCATACCTGTCTCGCGCGCCAAACCCGCCAGCGTGACCCGCTCGTCATTTTGGTTGCGCTCAATGAAGCGACAGATGCTGGCGACCAGATCGAAGGTGCGGCGCTGGCAGCGGCGGCAGGGCCGGAAGCCGGCCGCCGTGGCTTCCGCCGCGTGGTCGAAGAACAACACCTGTTCCGGCCTCGGACGGCGCGACGGGCAGGACGGCCGGCAGTAGATACCGGTCGAGCGCACGGCATAGACAAAGCGCCCGTCGTATCGCGCGTCACGTTCCTGCACGGCTTTCAACAACTGCGCCCGTTTCATGTGCTCAGATTACGGGAAGCGGCGGACGATTGCTATCCGTAGCTTGCTCTCAAACTCAAACTCCACTAACATCGCCGGGATGGCGGAATACGACCTGGTAGTGATCGGCAGCGGGCCGGCCGGACAAAAGGCGGCCATCGCCGCCGCCAAAATCGGCAAGCGCGTCGTAATCGTGGAGAAGACCGACCTGGTGGGAGGCATGTGCATCTCCCAGGGCACCATCCCCAGCAAGACCCTGCGCGAGGCGGTGCTTTACCTGGCGGGAATCCGGCAGCGGGAGATCTACGGGGCCAGTTATCGCGTCAAGGACAAGATCACCATGGCCGACCTGATGCTGCGGACCGGCCACGTGATCCGCAACGAGCACGAAGTGGTCCGCAACCAGCTCCAGCGCAATGACATTGAAATCGTGGTGGGCGCGGCGAGTTTCGTCGACGAGCATCGCGTCATGGTCAGCAACGAAGACTCCATGCGCGTCCTGGAGGGCGAGAAGATCATCATCGCGGTGGGAACCTATCCGGCGTCTCCCGCTGGCATCGAGTTCAACGACACCACCATCATCAACAGCGACGGGCTGCTCAAGCTCCGCAACCTGCCCAAGACCATGACCGTGGTCGGCGCCGGCGTGATCGGTACCGAGTACGCCACCATGTTCCAGGTGCTGGGCGTGAAGGTGACCCTGATCGACGGGCGCCCGCGTCCGCTGGACTACATCGACGACGAGGTGGAGGACGTGCTCCTCTACCACATGCGCGACTCCGGGATCACTCTGCGCTTCGGGGAGAAGGTCAAATCCATTCAGCAGATTGAAGGGTCGCGGGTGCGCTTGACCATGGAAAGCGGCAAGGAGTTGCTCAGCGACTTCGTGATGTTCGCCGCAGGGCGGCAGGGCAACACCGCGGTGCTGAATCTGCCGGCCGTGGGCCTGGCCGCCGACGAGCGCGGCCGGATCAAGGTGAACGAGCATTACCAGACATCGGAGCCGCACATCTATGCCGTGGGCGACGTGATCGGCTTCCCCAGCCTGGCTTCCACCTCCATGGAACAGGGGCGCCTGGCTACTTGCCACGCCTTCGGCTTGTCCACGAATTCCATGCCCCACATGCTGCCTTACGGCGTCTTCACGGTGCCGGAGATCTCGATGGTGGGGCCCACCGAGCAACAGCTTACCGAACAGCGAGTCCCCTTCGAAACCGGGCTGGCGCGCTATCGCGAACTGGCGCGCGGCCAGATCATCGGCGACAGCCGCGGCATCCTCAAGCTGATCTTCCACCGCGAGAATCTCAAGCTGCTGGCCGTGCACATCCTGGGCGAGGGC
>CAYPHP010000653.1:0-2720 GCA_964410045.1 uncultured Acidobacteriota bacterium
AGGTCGAGGACGTGGTGGCCTACCTGGAGACGGAGCAGAAGAGCTGGCCGGCGTGGCGCGCCGCGAATCCCGGTAACGGTAGGTGGATCATGGGAATCGTCGAGCAGATCAAGAAGGCCGTACCGAAGTCGAAGGCGCTCGCGGTGTGCCTGACCGGACACAGCGGCGGCGGCAGTTTCATCTTCGGCTACCTGGAGGCGGTCCGGGAGATTCCGCGCGAGATCAGCCGGATCGCGTTTCTGGACAGCAACTACAACTACGACGCCGCCCAGCACAACGGGAAGCTGGTCCGCTGGCTGGACGCCGCACCACACCGCCGCCTGGTGGTGATCGCCTACGACGATCGGGAGATTACGCTGAACGGCAAGAAGGTGGTCTCCGACACCGGCGGGACCTATCGCGCCACGCAGCGGATGGTGGAAGGGTTTAGCCTGACGGAGAGCCTGAGCGGCAGTTACCGGCGCTTTTCAAACCGGCAGGTGGAGATGCTGGTGCACCGCAATCCGGAAAACAAGATTCTGCACACCACGCTGGTGGGTGACTTCAACGGCTATCTACATGCGTTGACCGTGGGCACGGCGTGGGAGGGCAAGCTCGGATCGCTCGAAGGTCCGCGTGCCTACACGCAGTTCGTCGAAGGTGCGGCAACCGCAGCGCCGGAGCCGCCGGCGATCCCGGAGCGTCCGGCGAACGCGCCCGGCGGGCGAGCCTTCATCGATTCGCTGGCCGGATTGGACCGCGAAGCCCGCGAGAAGGCGGTGCTGGCCGAACTGCTGCGCGGCAACATCCCCAACTTTCTGCGCCGCTTTGTGCCGGTCCAGGTGGACGCTGTGGCCGTGAACGGAGTGCGCGTGAGCGCCGTCTACGAGGTCATGCCGGACTACCTGGCCATCGGCTCTGACGACGACCACGTGCGCATGCCCATGAACCCGCACACCGCGCAAGCCTTCGGCGATGCCTTTGGCCTGGCCCTGCCCACGCGCAAGATCGTGAACGACGTGTGGCGGGCGGCATCGGTCAAACTCACGCCTGAGCCCATGCGCCAGGACCGCGAGTTGCCGGCGACCTTTCTGCGCCATCACCTATTGATCGAACAGCAGACGCACTTGACCGGCAGTTTCGTTGCCGGGCACAAGAAAGACGTGGTCATCACCAACCGTCTTCAAGAGCGTCCCAACCGCGTAGCCATCTACGGCTGGCATTATCTGAACGGCCTGCCGATCCAGCCGCTCACAATCGTCCACGCCGACTGGTACGTGGACTACAGCCACGGCATCCGCCCGGTCCGCCGCCGCGTTCTGGTTGACGGCAAGCCGTTCGAATACGATGAAGTCCTGAAGGACCCGCATCTGCACGTCCTGCTCAGCGATGAGGGTGTGATCGCCAAACCGCGCTACTGAGGTGACGAATGAGAATCGCATTCCTGCTGTTGGCAACCGTACTTCCGGTTCAAGCGCAACTGCTCACGATGGACGAGTTGGTGAATGACTGGAAAGTGTCCAAACAGTTCACCCTGGAGGTGGCTGAGAAGATGCCCGCGGAGTTCTACGACTTCAAGCCTACTCCCGAACAGATGACCTTCGGCCGGCAGATGCTGCACATCGCCGGGGCCAACGTCTTCCGTTTCGAGCAACTCACCGGCATCGCGCCACAAATCACTCCGCCGGAGAAGGCGGACAAGGCCACCGCGATCCAGAAGCTCACCGAATCGTTCGACTACGTAATCCGTGTGCTGCCGAAGGTCACTCCCGAACAGTTGACCAGGATGTACAAAGTGGAGTGGCGCGGCCGTCAGGAAGTTGCCGGCCGGGAAATGATGCTGGGGATGTTCGTGCACACGGCCCACCATCGCGCACAGTGCGAAGTGTACTTAAGGCTCAAGGGGATCAAGCCACCAGATTACACGTTCTGATTCCCGGCCTATTCCGATAGTCCTCCCGGTACGATGGTCTTAGGTCTTCCGGCCCATGCGGAGACCACCTGGATGGCGGTATCCTAAGGACACTACATTTCTCTCGCCATTCGTCTGCAAGCGAATCCTCCAATCGGTGGTGCGACATGTCATGGAAACATTTCAGTTCCAGGCTGGCCATCTGGTTCGTGATTGGGATTAGCGCGGTGGTGTTTGTCTTCGCCGACTTCTATGCGCGGATGGAGCAGAACCGCGTCCGCGACCGCTTGCAGTGGCACGCCGAAATGCTGGCGCAAAGCATGCGCGAGCGGATCGAGCCGCTCTTTGACAAACCGGCTTCCCGAGAACTTGAGGCAGCGGTAGAGCGCTTCGGGAGCCAGGGGGGATTGCTGGGTGTCGCGGTCTACGACGAGCAGGGCAAGTTGTTGACCGTAAGTTCGGCGCTGTCCACGCGGCTGTCGATTACGCCGGCCACGGTTTCGCAGGCGATTACTCGCAAGTTCGTCCAGGCCGAGGTCCTGACCTTGGGCGCGATGCCGGCGCACGTCTGCGCGGTGCCTTTGCATCGCCAGCAGGCCGTGATTGGATCGCTGGCGGTGTTCCAGGATGCCAGCAACCTGGTGGCGCAACGGCAGGAGATCTGGCGGCGCACGATCTTGGGGGCGCTGCTGCTGATTCTGATGATCACCCTGATCATGCTGTTCGTGGTGCGCCTGAGCATCACCGGTCCGATTGCCAAGACCGCGGCGTGGATGCGAGAGCTGCGCATGGGTTCCAATTCCGCTCCACCGGCGCCGGAAATATTCGG
>CAYPHP010000653.1:2730-3169 GCA_964410045.1 uncultured Acidobacteriota bacterium
CCAAGACCGCGGCCTGGATGCGCGAGCTGCGCATGGGCTCCTTAGATCCCGCTCCACCGCAGCCGGAAATATTCGGTCCCTTGCAGACGGAGCTAGGGCACTTCGTCAGGAACCTGGCCGTGGCCCGGGCGACGGCCGACGAGGAGGCCCGTCTGCGCGACGCCGCGGAATCACAATGGACCGCGGAGCGGTTGCGGGTCCATGTCCAGGGACAGTTGCAGGGCGCGCCGTTGTTTGTGGTGTCGAACCGCGAGCCTTACATGCACGTTCACAAGGGCAAGTCCGTGGAGGTGGTGGTGCCTCCGAGCGGTCTGGTGACCGCGCTCGAGCCCATCCTGCGCGCCTGCGACGGAACCTGGGTGGCTCACGGCGCGGGCGACGCCGACCGCGAGACCGTGAACCGTCACGACCGCCTGCGCGTTCCGCCTGAAGAGCCACA
>CAYPHP010000654.1:0-2866 GCA_964410045.1 uncultured Acidobacteriota bacterium
ACTTTGTGTGGAACGACACCAACGCCAATGGCGTGCAGGACGGCGGTGAACCGGGCGTGGACGGCGTGACGGTGGAACTCTTCACCTGCGCGGGCGATGCGCTCATGGGCACAACCACGACGGCGGCCGGAGGCCTGTATGGGTTCACCGTTCCGCCCGGGGATTATTACGTCAAGTTCAGCAATCTGCCCGCGGGTTTTGTCTTCAGCCCGGCCGGGGCCGGCACGGCGGCGACCGACAGCGACGCCCATGTAAGCACGGGCAAGACGGTGTGCACGACCCTGGCGGCCGGTGAGAGCGATTCATCCTGGGATGCGGGGATCTATCAGCCGGCCAGCATCGGCAACTTTGTGTGGAATGACACCAACGCCAATGGCGTGCAGGACGGCGGTGAACCGGGCGTCGGAGGGGTTGTGGTCTTCCTTGCCGACTGCCAAGGCAATATCAAAGCCTCCACGACGACCAGCGCCAGCGGCTATTATAGCTTCAGTGGGTTGGTTCCCGGTAATTACAACATACAAGTCGTCGCCCCGTCCGGATATTTGTTTACCGCGCCTGACCAGGGCGGCGATGATGCTTTGGATAGCGACGCCAACGCTTCGGGTGTGATGAGCTGCACCATACTGGTGGGCGGTGAGGCTGATACGGCGTGGGATGCGGGCCTTGTGCCTGCCGTTCTGCCGTGCCTCGGCCAAGCGTCCACCTTCGGGCTGCTTGGACTGGAAGGAGGGTCGGTATCCATCAACAGCGCGACGCTGGTGGTCGGGGACGTTGGCTACAGCAAGAACGTGACAAGCACGACCAATCAGAAGATCGGCCTGAGTGGTGGCTGGGTGGGAACCGCGTACGTGCACAGCCAAGTCACCTCGTTTGCATACTCCTCCAAAGATTACCTGCCAAGCGGGGGCATCATCATGAATTCGCCTTCAACCGACGCCCGGCTCACACAGGCCAATGCAGAAGCGGTCGCGGCCGCCGCGGCCTACTCCAGCCTCACACCTGATACGGCTCATGGGGCACTCGGAGACGACGACAGCCGCACGGTCAATCGGGTGGGCCCAGTCACGGTAGTCAGGATCGATTCCCTGAATTACAATAGCGATTACCTGCGGTTGATCGGTGCCGCGGGCCAGGACGACGCTTTCATCGTGCAAGTCCTCGGCAATTTCAATTTCTCGCAGAGTGAAATTCAGCTGGTTAACGTCCGTCCGCAGAGGGTGGTTTTCGTTTTCCCGAACCCATCGAGCGTGCTCATCAACAAATCCACGAGCCGCTTCCAAGGGACCATCCTTGCTCCGACGGGAAGTGTGGAGTATCACAACCCGGCCAGCTTCGTTGGCGCGATCATCGCCAGGAACATCACCGCTCACTCGGACTTCAACCTGACCCTGGCACCGCTGGATATCGGCTGCATACCGTGTGTATCCGGCGTGATCGGGGGCATCGACTTGGGCGGCATCGCGGACAGGTACCTGTTCTTCTTCGCCGACGGCAGCACGGATGCCAACTGGCAAAGCGCCTCCAAGGGGTTCATCGGCGATGTCCTCGTGGATGGCGTGCTGGCTAAAGAGCGAACCTCCGGGAGCTTTGCTTACGCGGGGACTCTCACCACGAGCGACGCAACTTTGGGAGCCTGGCAGGCGATCGTGAACAACAATCCTGGGCAAGCCTCCGCCGTCTACGGGAATACTGCGCTGGTCTCTAGCATGAAGACCAAGCTGAACGCGGCCTTTGAGCAGATCAACGCCCTGCCGGTCACGCCTGGCTACGCGAGCGTTTCGGCCGCGTCCCTGAACGGGTTGAACACTCAAAATGGCGTCGCGGAGACTTTCGTCATCAACGTCACGTCGGGTTTCGGTATCTCGGTCAAGATCAACATCACGGGTGATTCCGGGGACATCTTCATCATGCGTTGGGACACCGATGCGAGCCCGTCTAACGGATATCAGGGGCAGGTGAAATTCCAGAGCGGCGGGGCGATCGTTCCGCTTGGTGGGCTCAAGCCCGGCAGCTTCATTCACGTGGCGGGGGACATTGCCTCCTCCGGTGGCGGCAGCAACCCGCCGGCGCCTTATCCGCAGGGCCCGCGGTTCAACGAAGGCGCTGGATCGCTGATCAACGGCGCCTCGGACTTTTCCGGAGGAGGTTTCTTTACCGGCTACTGGCTGACCACCGGTGCTCCTCTCAACAGGAAAACCTCCTCTCTCAGCAACGCCATCTTCGTGGGTGGCTGGTACACAACATCGGTTCAATTCAGCCTCACTTCCGGCACCTCGGGCGTTTACGTCAGTCCGAAGTGTGATTCGGCAACCTTCGCGTTCGTCCCCACCCCGTGGCAGATGAAGGACATCGGTTCAGTGGGAACGGCGGGCGGCGCCAGCTATTCCAGCGCCACCTTCAATGTGGCAGGTTCCGGAGACGATATCGACGGCAGCGAGGATGAATTCCACTACGTTTATCAAACCGCCAGCGGAGATTGTTCGATGGTCGCCAAAGTGTCGACCGTGCAAAACACCGATCCCAACGCGACAGCGGGCGTGATGGTCCGCGAGACACTGAACAGCGACTCGAGGTACGCCGGGGTCTTCGTCACCCCCACGAGCGGGATTCAATTCAAATCCCGTTCGAGCACCGGCGGGGGCGCTGTAACCAAGACCGCCACCGGATTGGCGGCGCCTTACTGGGTGAAAATTGTCCGCGCCGGAAACACCTTTACCGCATTCCGCTCACCCGATGGGGTAACCTGGACCCAAATAGACGCGCCAGTGACGATCAGCATGGGAACGAGCGTTTATATCGGTTTAGGGGTGAACAGTCACAATGACGCTACTCTAGGAACCGGCAGGTTCAGCAATGTCACCGCAAC
>CAYPHP010000654.1:2876-3168 GCA_964410045.1 uncultured Acidobacteriota bacterium
CCGACAATGTGTCCCTCCATGGCCGCCTCCAGCTTCGCCTTTGCAGGACGCTGCGCTGGTTGTGGTCTTTGCCATCGTGCTGTGGCGATATGGCGGGTCCGTTCCCGCCCGCGAGGGCTCGCGTTCCCCGGTGGGAACGGCACCTGCCGTCGCGGTCTTGCCGTTGGAGCCGGTAAACGCTCCCGGGAGAACTCTGACTGCGCCTGTTCCCTCAACGCATGCCCTGGCCGGATGGCTGATGTCCCTCGAGTCAATTGAAGCCGAAACGGATTCCGAGCTGAAAGAGGAACAG
>CAYPHP010000655.1:0-3167 GCA_964410045.1 uncultured Acidobacteriota bacterium
GACCACAGGACGCACCGCCACGGCGGTCTGATAGATGCTTTGTCCGATCCACTGAGCCAAGGCCAATCCCGCGCCGTAGCCAAGCAGCCCTCCGGCCAAACCGAGGAGCGCTGCTTCCGCCAGCAGCAGACCGGCGATCTGGCTTTCGCCCGCGCCCAGCGCCTTCATCACCCCGATATCTCTGCGCCGCTCCCAGACGATGGCGCTTAGAGTCGTGGTCACGCCGAGCACAATGATCGCCAGGATCACCACGGTTGAGCCAAGCAACAGGCCGCGGACCTTCAGCAGGACCCGCGCGGTGGACTCCGCCACTGGACGCAGCGTGCGAACCTCCGTGCCGGGTAGCGCTGCCGCCAATTGCCCGCGGACGCGCTCGACTTCCTGGGGAGCGGCGTTCAACTGGATCAAACTCAGACGGCCGGGCAGAGCGGCCAGGTGTTGCGCCTCCGCGAGCGACAGCAGAATCTGGCTGTCTTCGCTCGCGCCGGTGGAAACCACGCCGGTCACGCGACAGTCCGCCGACTGCGATCCCACCGTCAGACGCAGCGACGCGCCGGGCTGGACGCCGATCCGCTCGCCGGCCAGGCACTCGCCCGCCGCGGCGGGCCACTGCCCGCGCAGGTGCCAGGTCCGGGCGAACTCGCGCAGTCCATTCAAGTCTGCGCCGGCAATCACGACTTCGCTGTCATTCGACCGGCCCACCACGTAGAGGAACGGCACCGCGCCCACTTCCGGAATCCGCGCGCGATCCAGCGTGTCCTCTGGCAGCGTTTGTCCTTCGCCTTGCGGCGCGACCACCAGGTTCGCTCCGTAGCGCCGGAATTCGCGGGCCATCTTCTGTTCCAGGTCGGCGTAGGTGCTAAGCAACGCGCTCGAAAGACTTGCGCCTACCAGCAACGCCAGCAGGGCTACCGACAACCGCCGCCGTCGCATCCACAAGGCCCGGCCGATCAAGAGAAGGCGAAAGCGCGAGTTCATGGACGCTCCTCCTTCAGCACCAGCGCGGGCGAAAAGTGCAAGGCGGCACGCAATGGTCCGAGCGCGCCCAGCCAGCTTACGGCCACCGATACAGCCAGCACCAAGGGCAGCAGCACCGGCGGCGGCACTGCGGGAGATCCGAACACCTGGCGACCGACCACTCCTGCCAGGAAGAATCCGGCGCCGTATCCGAGCACGCCGCCCACCAGGCCTTGGATCGCCGTCTCCACCAGCAGGAAGGCCGCCACCAGCGGACCCACGGATCCCAACGCCTTCATCAAGGCCAGCTCGCCACGGCGTTCGATCACCATTGATGCGGTAGCGCTCGAGACTGCCAGTGCCGCGGCGGCCAGCGCCGCGACGGTCACCAACAGCATCAGCAATTGAATCCGCCGCAAAACTTCACTTTCGTTCTGGGCCACCTGACGGATCTGCCGGGCCACCGCACCCGGCAGCGCTTCCTGGATCTGGTAGGCGATGGACGAAACGTACGCCGAGCAATACCAGCGATCGTACTCCACGGGAGTCATGGTCTTGGGATCGCGGCGCGCGAAAGCGTCCTCGGGCTGGGTCAGCGCGCTCACCTGCAGACGGCGGACCTTGCCGGGTTGACCGGCCAGTTCCTGGGCCAGGCGTAGCGGCACAAACACCTGGTCTTCTTCTGCGCCGCCGGTGGAAAGGATCCCAGTGATTTGCAGCTCGCGTCCCGCCGCCGGCAGGACGCTTCCTGGCTGCAGGCGCAGGCGTTCCGCCACGCGACGGCCCGCCAGCGCCGGGTGCCGGGTGCCGGACGTCGGGGAAGGCCACGTACCTTCCACTTTCCACGTCGGGTTGGTATCCCGGATGCCCATGGTGTACCGCTCGCCGTTGGCCAGAGAAAACGTGTGGTCGAACCAGGTGCCCACCAAAACCGTGCGCGAGCCGTCGGGCAAGGTGGCCGGGACATAGAGCAGAGGCGCGAAGGCCATGATGTTGTTGCGCCAGAAAATCATCTTCAGCTTGGGCAGCAGGTCTTCGGAGATGAACGCGCCTTCCGCGACTGGACGGTAGTCAATGCCGCCGATCTCTACGGGCAGGGTATCGGCCGCCGGAGTGACCACAATGTTGGCTCCGAAAGAGCGCAACTCACGGCTGACGCGATCGCCGACGGTCAGGAAGACCGCCAGCATCGACGTCGCTACCGCCGCGCCGCAGGCAATCGCCAGCACCGCCAGAGCCTGGCGGCCTCGCGTGCGCAGGAAGCTTTCCTTCAAAACTCGCCAGAACATGCTAGTGAGGGTGATATCCCGCCGCAAAGATATGAGCCTGCTTGGCCAGTTCGGCGACGGGAATCAGCACCTCGCCGTTCTTGATACTGTGTTGCAACGAGATCGGGTTGCATCCGCCGCCGGTGCCGATCGTGGGAATGAAGATCGCCGCGCCGCAATTCTTGCAGATCACGTTGCCGGCCTGCTTGTAGTAACCGTTGTTGCCGCAGATTTCGCAGGCGTCCGCGGCCACGCCGGGTTCCATGCCCTGCCGCGCGATCAGGAAGAAGCGGACTTTTCCGGACGGAGTTTCCACCTCGTAGCGATGCAGGTCGCCGTCGGCGATCTCCTGAAGCGGGATGCGCACCACCGCTTCGTCGCCCTGGCCTTGCGCGCCCACCGCCCGGGCGGGAGAAAGAGTCGCGTGAGCCTTGGCGTAGATAAACTCCGCGGTCACCAGCACGATAAAGACGAACGCGGCCGACGAAACCAGGGTCACCCACATGCGCTCGCGGCGCGCGGTCCACTCCGCCAGGCGGCGCTCGGCGGCGTTCAGAGTTGCCGGCACGACTCGGTTGCCGCGGCTGCGCCAGTCGAGCAGGACCATCAACGCGGCCAGCGCCAGGATAGTGATGAAGAAAAACGCTTCGTTGCGGACAATCGGCCCGATCGCGGCCATGATTTGCTTGGTGCTGGGGATCACTCCCTGCTCGGAAAGTTCGTGCACGCCGCTAACAGTGAGTTGCGCCACCACGAACAGCAGGATCACCGTGGTCATGCGAAAGAATTTGGCCAGGTTGATCCGGACCGACCCGCGCACGAACAACACGCCGAAGATCACGGAGAGCGATAGCCCCAGTACGGTGCCCGCCGCTTGCCACAGGTCGCTGCTGTTCATTCCCACGGCGGAGAGCAGCAGGACGGTCTCAGCGCCTTCGCGCA
>CAYPHP010000656.1:0-3167 GCA_964410045.1 uncultured Acidobacteriota bacterium
CGGACCTGCTCCGTTGAGACCCGCACATTATCCTCGACGGGGGGGGGCGACAGCAGATTCCCCAGTGAGCGAAGGAGAGAAGCGAGAGCTTTGCGCATAGACACCTCTAATACTGGCTCATCATAACCACGGATCAACGCTGATGAACAGAGATCGGAAGTACCGGTACTACTCCGGGACCAGCACGGTCTCCTGCCCATCGGGCCACAGACGGAGATAGTCGCGCGGATGCAGCGTCGCCAGGCGGTCGGCCTGGTTGCGCTCGGCGCATTGGATGAGCACGGCGCGATGGATCGCCGGGGCCGGGGCGGCGGCTTCGGCGACGGTCTGCGCGGCGGCGCGGTAGTCTTCCGCGGTCACCAGAACGATGCGGGCCGGCGATTCCACGTTCTCCTTGATCATCCGCGTGGCCAGCGCCGGGGCGATCCGCGGACTCAGCCGCAGCGCGGTCAGCACCGCGTGGGTCTCGGCCAGGGTGGGCGCCGCCACCAGCATCTCGAACTCCCCGGCCAGCGCCTTCTCCAGGAGCAGCCAGCAGGCTTCGTGCTTGGGATGCCGGACGACCATGCCCGCGACCAGGACTGAGGCGTCAAACAAAATCTTCATCGCCCTCTGCCTCTCCGGAGAACACCAGCACGCGATCGCGGTAATGGAAGTTGGGACGCGGCTCAGCCAGAGTGAAACTGGCCGCGTCGCGGGCCACGGTGATCTCCAGCTCATCGCCGGGCTTGAAGCCCAAGGCCCGGCGAACCTCCAGCGGAATCAGGACCCGTCCGAAGCGATCCAAGGTTGTTCGCGCCATGATTGCCATTCTATATCACCAATTGGCAATAGATTCAGCTAGTAACTTCATCCCGTTCATTACAAAGATAATAACCATCCGGACGCCTAGTGCGGGACCAGCATTCAGCGGTCAAAAGCTTGCCCGGCATGATAAGGATGGAGGTAGGAGGACTTCTGTGAGCAGCGACCGAAGAATCGCGGCTAACCGCCGTAACGCACTGAAATCCACCGGACCCCGAACCGACGCCGGGAAAGCGATGGCCGCGCGCAACGCCGTCAAACACGGACTCAGCGCCAGTCATCCGCTCATTGCCGGCGAGAACGCGGAGGAGTTTGCCTGCTTTGTCGAGGGAATGCTCGAGGACCTGGATCCACAAGGGACGTGGGAAAGCTATCTCGCCGAGCGGGTGATCGCCGCGGCCTGGCGCCAGCGCCGGGTGCTGAGCATCGAGGCCGGGCTGCATCAGTGCGAGAACAGCGACCAGCAAGACCCGGCGGCGATGAGCCGCGCCTTCACCAGCGACGCGATGTACACCAACAGTTTTTCGAAGCTGGTCCGTTACGAGACGGCCCTGGACCGCGCCCGGCGCCGCGGCTACCAGGACCTTAACGAGGCTCAAGCCCGCCGCTGGCGGAGGGAGCTTGCAGAAACTGAAAAATTACAAAACGAACCCAACCAAGTCCCGCCGAATCTGTGAGTTGACTTTTTGCCTATCTGCGGGCCGGGGCCAGCGTTCCCACCGGCTTCAGCGTAGCGCTGCCACGGCCGGCGCGTTCCAGGTCATCCACGTTGCGGATGATCAGCCGGCGGCGGTGAATGAAGATCAACCCTTGCCTACGCAACTGATTCAGCGTCGAGGAAGTCGTCTCCCGCGTCGAGCCGATCAGATGAGCGATCTCCTTCTGGGAGAGCTGGACGCGCAAGGCCAGACCCTCGGCCACAGGAACGCCGTAGCGCTTGCCCAGATCCAGAAGCAACTCCACCAGGCGGCGGTAGACACCGGCGAAGAGCACCCACTCGACGCGGGTCTCCATCTGGCGGCGGCGGTCGCCGACCACGCGCAGCAGGCGCAGGGCCAGCGTCGGCTTGCGGCCCGCCAGCCACAGGAAGTGCTCCCGCCGCAGGCTGGCCAGCACGCTGTCCTCCACTGCTTCTGCGCTGGTCTGGCGCGTCTCCTCGCCGGTGAGCGCCAGCTCGCCAAAAATCTCTCCGGGCTCCACCAGGGTCAGGATCCACTCCTTGCCTTCCGGCGTGGACTTGGAGATCTTGACGCGGCCGGAGCGCAACAGGTACACCTGCTCTCCGGCGTCGCCGGGGACGTAGACGTAGCTCCCGCGCGCCACCGTTTGCAGCTGCACCAGGCGTTCCATTTCCTGGAAATCTCCGTCTTCAAACTCGCTGAAAAGCGGGATACGGCGGAGAAAAGCCAGTCTTCCATCGTTGAGATTGCGGAGATCGTTCATCGGCGGTCCTCTTTCCTTTCGGCCCGCGCCCAATCCCTGTCGTGGCTGCTCTCAGATCGCGGCGAACTGCCGCTGCTGCGGCCCCCAACCCCTTATTTGGAGCGCCGCTGCTCTCCGAAGCCACCAAACTTCGGAGCGCTGTGCCACTGTTTAGCCCGCTCTTGCGATTGCGGGCGTCGCAGGCTGTATGTACGTGTACCACGCCCGGGAACAGAGCGTTATAAAAGGATGTGAATTATTGTTCGGCGTCTTCCGTTCGGAAGAATTCCTGCAGCGGAATCCCCAGCCGTTGCTGCAAACGGTCGGCGAGAGACGGCGCGCCGGGACGCGATTCGTCCAGAGACATGTGTTCGACGCGGTACATCGGGTAGAAGCTGGTGGAGAGCGCGGCGTCGTCGCCGCTGGCGGCGGCCCGCAGAAACTCCTCGAAGTAATTCAAGTTCACGCCGCGGATGGTGATGCCCGCTCCGTTCAGCGCGACCAATTCACCCCACACCTTCTCCTTGGGAGTGTGCAGATGCAAGACGACGATGCTATTCAAGACCACGGAGTTGTTCCCGCAAGCGGTGGGCGCGCTGGAATTCCTCTTCCAGGCCGCGAGTCCGGAGGTTTTCCCGCAGATGCTCCAACTTCTGGATCAGCGCGGCGATGGCCACGTCCAGATTATCGCCGTTCGTTATGCAGATGTCACGCCACACGCGGTAGGAGCTGCCGGCCAGGCGGGTAGTGTCGCGCAAGCCGGACGCGGCCAGGCGCAGGTCGTCGGGATCGGCCAGGTTCTCGGCGACCACCGCGGCCAGCGCGGTCGCCGCCATCTGCGGCAAGCTCAAAGTCCAGGACACGATCTCGTCATGGTCTTCCGCGTACATCACCATCGGCTGCGCTCCGGTCTGTTCGATGACCTGCAGCAACCCGCGTCC